>CAZRNK010000193.1:0-4560 GCA_964601435.1 uncultured Oscillospiraceae bacterium
CGGCAGCTTCCAGCGCGGCCATGGCGTCTCGCAGACAGTCCCGCGCAGTGGCCTGGGTAAGGTTCTCCGCCAGCTTCCCGCCGTAGGTCTTCTGCCGGGCCCACTGCTTGTTCTGCCCGACTCCAAGATAAGTCAGCCCCATCTTTTCAAACTGCGGTTCCGGCTTTAACTCCGGCCGATAGTAGGCCAGCCGCCGCCCAGACGGCAGGGTGATAAACAGATACCCGGCCTCGCACTCGAAGTGGATGCCGTGATCCAGAGTGGCCGGGCGTCCCTGTACGGCCCCAATGGCCGCTTCTTCGACCTCATACCAGAAACGCACGATGCTCTGATTGGCCTTGCGCCACCGCCGCACGATGCCGGGAAGTTCATCTTCCGGGATTCCGCTTTTCAGGGCCCCCATCTGGATCAGCGCCCCGGTGCTGCCCTGGTAGCCGCAGGCCAGGGTGGCGACTTTCCCCTTTGACCGGAGATCCGCACGGGGGCCGCCTTTCTTGATGTCGTCCTTCGGTACATGGAACATCATGGAGGCCGTGGCCTCGTAGATCAGGCCGTCGCCGTAAAATTCCTGGAGCACCCACTTCTCCCCCGCCAGCCACGCCAGCACTCGCGCTTCGATCGCGCTGTAGTCGCAGACGATGAAGCGGCACCCATCAGAGGGGACGAAGGCCGTGCGGATCAGTTGGGACAGGACGAAGGGCGGGGAGCCGTAGGCCAGTTCCAGGAGGTCAAATTCCCCGTTCCGCACGAGGTCCCGTGCGGTCTCCAGATCCGGCAGCTTGTTCTGAGGCAGGTTTTGGACCTGGACGAGCCGACCCGCCCAGCGGCCGGTGCGTCCGGCTCCGTAGAACTGGAGCAGGTTGTGGACCCGGCCGTCCCGGCAAAGACCTCGTTTCATGGCCTCATACTTTTTCACCGAGGTCTTGCCCATTTCTTGGCGGAGTTGCAGGACCCGCCGGATGGTATCGTCCTGGGCGGTGGCCAGCAGTTCCGGGATTGCCTCTTTGTCCAGGCTGTCAGCTACGAGCCCCTGCCCGGCCAGCCAGCCTTTCAACTGGCTGTCACTCCTGGGATTGGTCAGGCCGGTCAACTCTTGGGCTTCGTCCTTCAGCCGGGCGGAATATTCCGTGTCCAGCCTGAGGGCCTGGTCCACCAGCGTCATGTCCAGGCGCACCCCCCGGTCGTTGATGCGCTGGTCCAGCGCCCAGGCGTCAAGTTCCTCCTGGGGCTGGGGCCAACGGGAGAGCCGCTCCCGGATGTCAGTCTCTACATCCACATCCCGGACGTTATATCTGCGGAATTGCTCCCACTTTTCAGGAGCGTCCGCCGGGTAATGGCGGACGCCGTCCTTCGTAGGCTTGCAGAAGTAGCGGATGAGGTCTTTCCCTTCCTCCATCTTCTGCTTCTCCAGGCCCAGCGCCGCCCCTACCTGGGCCAGTGTGCCAGGCAGCCCCAGCGTGGCCGCCTGGACCATCGTGCAGCGCCACTGTTCCGGGGGCATGGGGCGGTCAAAATACCGGGCCAGGCAGATCCGTTCAAATGCGGCGTTATAAGCGGCCTTGGTGACCTCCGGATCGGTGAGCAGACACAGAAACTCGTCCAGGTCACCGGCAGGAAGATCCGAGGCCGTCACCGGCAGGAAGGTGATCGCCTCCCCCGTCCCGCCGGTCAGGTCAATAATTCTGGTGGGCTGGTCATCCACCTTGTAGCCTATCAGCAGGATGGTGAAATCGGGGGCCTCCGTATAAGGCCGAGTGCCGGCCTTCGCCAAGTCCACGCTGGAATAGGTTTCAATGTCCACTCCCATGATCACGCCAGGACCCACCCCTTTACTTGGCCAATGACTTCGGCGGCAGTGCCCAGCCGGGACAGGCCGGTAACCTCTACCTCTTTCACCCCGCCGCCGTAGTCATCCTCAAACTCCACTCGGACTGCCTCTGTGTGGGTCAGGTCATAGTAAAGATACGTCACCCGCGTGATCCGGCTGTTGGTGGCGGCTTTAAGCATGGCGGACAGGTAGAATTCCACGAAGCGCTTTTTACTCATGCCGTTCTCTCCTTTATCGTCAACCTAGCCCCCACCGCGCCGTATGTGAGAGCAGTGGGGGCTGGTCTCGTTAGTCTCAGAGGATGTCGTCCAGGTCGCCGCTGTAGTCGTCGTTGAAGTCGTCCTCAGCCCGGCTGTTGCCTGCCAGACGCTCACCGTCGCTGACCTTCTGCACGTTGTTCAGACCCACGGCCACGCCGTTGTTGCCGTTGGTGGAGAAGGGGTAGAACATCAGGGAGAACCGGCAGTAGCAGCCGCTGTAGATCTCGTCCTGGTCCAGAATGGGGTTCCGGGCCAGATCCACCACACCGGGCTGTCTGGTAGAGTTGGCGTTGAGGAACCAGCAACCCTGGAACGCTTCGTCCTCCGGACGCTCCTCGTCGCCGTCCCGCATGGGCAGCTTCAGCTTGCCCTCCGGGGGCCGCTTGCCCTTCCACTTGGACTTGATGCCGTCCTGGATCGCCGCCTCCGTGGCAGCCCGGACTTTCTCCGTCATGGCCTTGTCAGTCTTGGGCCAGATGATGCAGGCACTGTACTTGGCCGGGGAGTTCTCGTTCATGCTGGAGGGCGCCCAGATGTGGGCGTAGGACAGGCGGCACTTGGTGGTGATGACCTTGCAGGGGTTGACAGCGTTGTTAGACATAGCGAAATAGTCTCCTTTTCTAAAATTTTGATGGTAATATTCGAAGGCATAGTCGGCCTTTGCGTCAGCCCAAAGGCTCATTGGCAAAATCCTCGGCGGCCTTTGCCGCCGTGTTGAGCGGAGGCCGCTTGTCACTTTCCGGGACCAGGGTGGGAGCACCATCTGGTTTGGTGATGTACGCACCCGCCAACTCCCCAAACCGTTTTTTGCCTACCAGCTTCTCCATGGCGGTGATCCCCAGTAACTCGCGGGGCTTGTAGATGTCTGCCACCTTGAAGCCGGCCTTCCGCAGCGCGGAGGCGATAGCATCCTCGTCGGCATATTTGCGGTTGCTCCGGCCCTCGACGACCTTGAACCCAGGGAAGCTGGCGCCGCTGTTCAAGGCGGCATCCAGGGCATAGGCTTCGACCTGCTTTGCCCACGCCTGCAGACTGGGTATCCGGGTCAGCACCTCGGCTATATCCTCCGGCGCCATAGTACGGGGTTCTGCGAACTCATACCGGGCGATCTCCAGCTGGTGATCCCTCAACGCTCTGCAGACCGGCGCCGCCTTACACCAGCGGCACTGCTTCTCGCCGGGGTTGCACTCGCCCTCTCCTGCCCAGGCCAAGGCGGCCTTTGGCTTCAGTTCCGTCTCTGCCCAAGACAGCAGGTCCTCGGTGGAAATGCTCCATACAGATACACTGTCAAGGCGGGGCTGGTAGATCGTCAGCCGGACGATCTGGATATCGTAAAACAGGGAAAATAGCAGATAGCAGCCGAGACCATAGATCTTCATCTGGGGGTTATCCTCGGCGCTCACCGGCACACCGCTGCCGTACTTCAGGTCGATGACATCCATCATCCCGTCGGCAATGATCGCACAGTCCGTGGTGCCAAAGCCCTCCGGGATGTACTCTGACACATCCACCCGCTGCTCAATGAAGATGCGCGGGTCCGGGCAGCGCCCTTTGGCTTCGGCCATGCGCTCTTCGATGAAGTCGGCATAGCCCTCCATGTGCTCACCCATGTCCCCGGAATACAGAGGGTCAGCTTGTATTTCTGCCAGATCGGCGGTGATGTTCGCGCCCTCCCATCGCTCCCGCAGCAGGAGTTCTCCCAAACGGTGCGCCAGTGTCCCCTCTGCTGCATAAGGGCTTCCTTTGTCCGGCATACCCTCTTCCATGCGGACGCTCGGGGTACACTCCAACCATTGGCTGGCCTTGGACGGACCTACTGGAGCGTGGTCGTTAGGCATCCGCACCACCCGCTTCCTCCAGCTTGTCCAGTTCGGCCAGGAAGGCCGCCCGGTCCTTTTCCTCAACGGCGGACATACCGGGAGCGTTGAACTTCTTGAGGATGGCCACCACGGCCTCTCTGCCGTATTTATGGGCCGCCGCTATCCCCCGGTCTCTTACTGCTTCGACTGTGGGCACGGGCCCCGTGGTCACGGTCGCAGGCTCCGGCTCTGTCTCTGCGGTGGGCGGTGCAGGTTCCGGCTCCGCCTTCTTCTCAGTAGGGGGGACAGTCGGGCCAGGCTCCGGCTTCTCCGGGCCAGCAGTCTCCGCCGGGCCAGGGGTAGGGTCCGGAGCAGTGGCGGGTCCGGGTGCGCTGGCGGCGTCCTTCTGTGCCTTGCGCTGCTCTGCTTCCAAGATGCGGTTGGCGGCCGCGTATACATCCTTGTTGCTCACACAATGGAGCCCGAAAGCCGTCAACGACGCCAGAGCCTCCAGCGGGGTGTCCCCCGAGATTTTAATTTCTACCTTCGCCATGAGTTTCCGTCCTTTCGTTATCTATGCCATACGACTTTTTTTCGCCTTGCTTCCATGCTTCAATGATCCATGCGCGGCAGACTTTGGAAAATTGAAGCACCTGGGGCTTATCCTCATGCT
>CAZRNK010000194.1:0-4558 GCA_964601435.1 uncultured Oscillospiraceae bacterium
TGAGATTGTGGAGCTGGAGGCGGCCCAGCTGCCCCGCTCTCTGGACAGCCTGGACATCGCTGTCATCAACGGCAACTACGCCATTGACGCCGGGCTGGATGTGGCGGACGCCCTGGCCATTGAGTCGGCCGAGTGCACAGCCGGCACCGCCTATGTGAACGTCCTGGCCGTCAAGGAGGGCAGCGAGGACAACGAGGCCATCCAGGCCCTGGTGGCGGCCCTCCAGTCCGACGAGGTGCGGCAGTTTATGGAGGAGACCTATAACGGCGCCGTGGTGCCGGTATTTTAAAAGGCTGTAAGCGCAGTATATCCCCGCCTCTCCATCTCGGAGGGGCGGGGATTTTTGCTGTCCGGGCAGGGCCGCTCCCTCTTGCAAACTGCTTTGTGCCTTGCTACAATAGAGGTATGAAAAACTAGCCGAAGGGGGCATTTTGTCATGCTGATGACCGAGCTGATTGAGAAAAAGCGGGACGGCGGCGAGCTGACCACAGAGGAGATTGCGTACCTGGTGGCGGGCTACACCAAGGGGGAGATTCCGGACTATCAGATGTCCGCGTTCCTGATGGCCACGTATTTTCGGGGCATGACAGCGCGGGAGACGGTGGATTTGACCCTGGCCATGGTTCGGAGTGGGGATACCCTGGACCTCTCCGGCGTCAGCGGCGTCAAGGCGGACAAGCACTCCACCGGCGGGGTGGGGGACAAGACCTCGCTGGTGCTCTGCCCCATGGTGGCGGCCCAGGGCGTGAAAATGGCCAAAATGTCTGGCCGTGGCCTGGGATTTACCGGAGGCACCATCGACAAGCTGGAGAGCATACCGGGCTTCAGCTGTGATTTGACCATGGAGCAGTTTTTGAAAAATGTGGACACAGTTGGCTTTGCCATCGCGGGACAGACCGCCAATCTGGACCCGGCGGACAAGAAGCTCTATGCCCTCCGGGATGTCACCGGCACAGTGGCCATCAAGCCCTTTATCGTCAGCAGCATTATGTCCAAGAAGCTGGCCGCCGGGGCGGATGTCATCGTCCTGGATGTGAAGGTGGGCAGCGGCGGCTTTATGAAGACAAGAGAGGACGCCTTTGACCTAGGCCGGCAGATGGTGGACGTGGGAAACCACGCCGGCCGGAAAACCGTGGCCGTAGTGACGGACATGGACCAGCCCCTGGGCCACGCCGTGGGCAACGCCCTGGAGGTAAAGGAGGCCATTGCCGCGCTCCGGGGGGAATATCAGGGGGAGCTGCTGGAGCTGTGCCTGACGCTGGGCGCCAACATCCTGGAGGCCGCCGGGAAGGCAGAGGATTTTTCCCAGGCCAGGGCCATGCTGGAAAAGGGCATCCGCGACGGCAGCGCCTTCCGGAAGTTCCAGGAGTTTGTGGCGGCCCAGGGGGGCGACCCGGCGGCGGTAGAGGATGTGTCCCGGCTGCCCATGGCGCCGGTGCAGCTGGAAGTCCCTGCGCGGCAGGCTGGCTTCGTGGCCCATATTGAGGCCGACGGCGTGGGCCGGGTGAGCCTGCATCTGGGCGGTGGACGGGCCACCAAGGAGAGCACCATTGACCCTGCGGTGGGCGTGGTTCTGCGCAAAAAGGTGGGCGACGCCGTTGCAGAGGGGGAGAGCCTGGGCACCATCCACACAGCCAATATGGAGGCGGCGCAGGAGGCCGCGGCGCTGCTCCGGGACTGCTATACCATCAGCGCGGCGCCGCCAGAGGCGAAGGCGCTGATTCAGGGCATTATCAAGTAAGAGCGCACCGGAAAAAGGAGGGAAGCGCGCTGTGATTTTGTTGATTGCCGGAGGGACCCACACGGGCAAAACCGCCCTGGCCCAGCGGCTGCTGGAGAAATACGGGTACCCCTATCTGTCCATTGACCATTTGAAAATGGGACTAATCCGCGCCGGCATCTGTCCGCTGACGCCGGAGAGCAGCGACGAGGAGCTGACAGCCTGGCTCTGGCCTGTGGTCCGGGAAATTATAAAGACCAATCTGGAAAATGACCAGAACCTGATTGTGGAGGGCTGTTACATCCCCTTCAATTACCGGGACAGCTTTACCCCGGCGGAGCTGGAGAAAATGAAATACCTCTGCATTGTCCTCAGTGAAAACTATATTGAGCGCCACTATGACGACATCCTCCGCTTCGCGGATGTGATTGAGCGGCGGCTGACGGCGCTGGAGAGCTCCCGGGAGGAGCTGTGCCGGGAAAACCGGCGGAGCCTGGAGCTGTGCCAGGCCTATGGCTGTGACTACATTCTGATAGATGACCACTATGAGGTCAATCCGGAGCTATGAGCCGGGTGGAAGAAATGGGAAAGCCCACCCGGGGGGAAATCCTGGCCCCGGTTGGGGGAGAGGCGCAGCTTCTGGCGGCGGTGCGCTGTGGGGCGGACGCCGTCTACCTGGGTGCCGGGCAGTTTCAGGCCCGGCAGCGGGCGGAGAGCTTTTCCGGCGACGCGCTGCGCCAGGCGGTGGCCTATTGCCACGGGCGGGGCGTGAAGGTCCATGTGACGGTGAATACCCTGGTGCTGGACAGCGAGCTGGACGCGCTGGAGGCAGAGCTCCGGGCTATTGCCGAAAGCGGCGCAGATGCGGTGATTGTCCAGGACCTGGCGGTGCTGGAGCTGCTGCGGCGGTGCTGCCCGGATTTGGAGCGCCATGCCTCCACCCAGATGACAGTGCACAATGTGGAGGGGGCCCGGATGATGCAGGATTTGGGCTTTCAAAGGGTGGTGCTGGCCCGGGAGCTGAGCCTGGAGGAAATCCGGCGCATTACCCAGGCGGTGGACATTGAGACGGAGGTTTTTGTCCACGGGGCCCACTGCATGAGCATGTCCGGGAGCTGCTATCTCTCCAGCGTCCTGGGGGGGCGCAGCGGAAACCGGGGGCGGTGCGCCCAGCCCTGCCGGCTGGATTTCCGCTGCGGGGAGCGGCATTTTGCCTTGTCTTTAAAGGATATGTCCAATTTGCGGTATGTTCCGGCCTTAATAGAGGCGGGCGTGGCCTCCTTTAAGATTGAAGGGCGGCTCAAGCGCCCGGAATATGTAGCCGCCGCCGTAACAGCCTGCCGCCAGGCCAGGGCGGGGGAGCCCTATGACGAAGGGCAGCTCCAGGCGGTTTTTTCCCGGGCGGGCTTTACCGACGGGTATATGTCGGGCCGGCGGGGCGCGGACATGTTTGGCCACCGGCGGAAGGAGGACGTCACGGCGGCAGAGGGGGTGCTGGGAGACCTGGCCGCCCTCTACCGGAAGGAGATGCCCCGGCTGGGGGTGGAGATGGATTTCCGGATGGAGGCGCATGCAGCGTCCCTCTCTGTCCGCTGTGGGGAGGAGACGGTCACAGTCTCCGGCCCGGCGCCCCAGGCGGCCCGCACCCAGCCAACAGACGCAGAAAGCGCCGAGAGGGCCCTGACAAAGACCGGTGGGACCCCTTTCTGTGTGGCGAGGTTCCGCGCAGATATCTGCGGCGGCGGTATGCTGCCCGCCTCGGCTTTGAATGCCATGCGGCGGGAGGCCCTGGATGCGCTTCTCCGCCGCCGGGAGGAGACGCCGCCCCATATTTTTATAGAAGGGGAGGCCCCGGTCCGGGTGTCCTATGTGTCCCCGGAGCGGCCGCGCCTCCGGGCCCGGTGCCAGACGGCCGCCCAGGCGGAGGCCTGCGCCGGCGCGGCGGAAGAAATCATATTGCCCGTTGCGGAAATTGAAAAAAACCCACATCTTATCGAAGCCCTCGGCCCCCATCTGCTGGGGGAGATGCCCCCGCTGGTTTTCCCGGGCGAGGAGGAAGCCCTGCAGGCGCGCATGGAGGCCCTCCGAAGAGCGGGGCTTCAGGCCGCTGTGGCGGAGAACTGGTATGGCTTGCGCCTGGGCCGCCGTCTGGGCTTTGCAGTCCACGGCGGGCATGGCCTGAACCTGGTCAACACGCCCGCTCTGGCCGTCTGCCGGGAGCTGGGGCTGGAGAGCGCCACGATTTCCTTTGAGCTGCCCCTCCGGGCTCTGCGGCGGCTGGGGGACAGCCTCCGGCGGGGGATTTTGCTCTACGGCCACTTGCCCCTGATGCGTTTTCGTGCCTGCCCGGTAAAGGGGCGGGACGGCTGCGGCCATTGCAGCGGCCGCAGCGTGCTCATAGACAGGATGCAGCGGCGCTTCACGGTTTTGTGTGCGGACAGGCGCTACGGCAGCCTGCTGAACCCGGTGCTGCTGTATGTGGGGGACAAGGAGCTTCCAAAGCTGGATTTCCTGACGGCCTATTTTACCACCGAGTCCCCCGGGGAGGCGGCGGAAATCCTCCGCCTGTGCCGCTTGGGGGCGGCCTTTCCCGGTGAACACACTGGGGGACTGTATTATAAAACTTTACTGTAGCCGCTCCCACATTCGAGCACGTATTTTCGTTGGGAGAGAAGTATGGGCTTTGCAGACAAGGTCGTATGGATGTACTGTGGAATTCGGCGCGAAAGATTCTTTGATTTTTCTTGTCTTTCTATGGGGAAAACGATATACTGTAGACGAGGAACGTGAAATCTTTGGCAGATACGGCCGAGAGGCCTAGAAAGAAAAGGAGGACGT
>CAZRNK010000195.1:0-4548 GCA_964601435.1 uncultured Oscillospiraceae bacterium
CTGGCACTGGGCCTTTTTCCCGCTTCCGTCCTGGCGGCGGGGATTCCCTTCCGGGATGTGGCGGAAGGGGAATGGTATTATGACGCTGTGGAATACACCTATGAAAACGGCCTCATAAGCGGCACCAGCAGCGATACCTTCAGCCCCAATGACAACACCACCAGGGCAATGATTGTCACCATCCTCTACCGCCTGGAGGGCTCGCCGGATGTGTCCGGCGGCAATGCCTTCACCGATGTGGAGGCGGGCAGTTACTATGAGGACCCCGTCACCTGGGCCGCTGCAAACGGGATTGTCAGCGGCATCTCCGCAACGGAATTTGCCCCCTATACCTACATATCCCGGGAGCAAATGGTCACCTTTTTATACCGCTACGCCGCTTTCAAGGGGCAGGATATGGAAGGGACAGTCAGCCTGGCTGATTTTGAAGATGCCGCGTCCGTCAGCGACTGGGCTCTGGAGGCCATGGGCTGGGCCGTGGGCGAGGGCCTGATTACCGGCATGAGCGCCACCACCATCGAACCGGCCGGCACCACCACCCGCGCCCAAGCCGCCACCATCCTGGCCCGGTTCTGCCAGAGCGCGGAGCAGCAGGCGGCCTTTGAGGCCAAGGACATGGACGACTTTGCCGGGCAGGAAATCATCAGCTTTGACAGCTCCCGGGAGACCAACTTTGCCGTCCTCGCAGAGGACACAGTAACGGCGGAGGCCGCCGCGGGCACCAACACCCTGGTGCGGGCCGACGATGAAAACGGCGTCTATGTCTTTGAAAATGCCGATGCCACCATTACCAGCCTCTCTGTAGGGGATGTTTTCTACCATGTCTACGGCAACGGCGTGGAGGACTATATTCTGCTGAAGGTCGGCACCATTCAGACCGAAAACGGCCAAACCACCATCACGGCGGGGGAAGCGGAGCTCTCGGACTTCTTTACCTACATCGACGTGGACATGTCCGTGGAGGTGGAGCCGGACGCCATCGCCAGCTCCCAGCAGGCGGCGGAGCACATCCTCCACGCTGACACCGGCCCCGCAGAGCCGGAGGAAGGCGACAGCCAGGCCCAGGCCCAGGCAGAAATTGCACCCTCGCTTTCCTACAAGGTCTCCATAACGGCGCCGCTCTCCGGCGGCACCCTCAGCACCAGCCTGGAGGGAAAGATTACTGCCAACATCAAAATCCAGTATGACTTTGTCCTTTTCGGGGAAGATTATTTTGAAATCCGCATGACGCTGAAGCTGGAAAACACCGGCGATTTGGCCCTCCGCGGCAACCTGACCGGCAAAAGCGATACATATACGTACATCATCGGCTCCCTGCTTTATCCCCTTGGGGCAACCGGCCTGTTTCTGGACGGGGACCTCGCCTTCGTATTTGACATTGATGCCGGCGTCGAGCTGGCCATGAAAGTAGACAGCACTATGGAGGTGGGTTTCCAGTACGACTCCAAGAACGGCTATAAGGAAATCAACAAAAATGATAACAAAACCTCTTTGAATCTGGACGGCAAAGTTACCGTCAAATTTGGGTTCGAGACAGATATTGGCGTCAGTTTCCTGAAGGTTGTAGAGGCGAGCCTGACAGGGTTTGCCGGCCTGGAAAATACGGCGAAAAGTGCGTTTGCCGACATCAGCACCGATGTCAGCGAGAAGCACCTCTGCCCGCTGTGCATCGACGGGGAGTGCTACGCCGTCGCTGAACTGGGCTTTAAAGTGGAGCTGTTCGCCGGCGTTGTCACGCCTGTAAATGTCTCTGCCAAGCTTGTCAAACTGAAACTGGCCGACTTTTATATTTCTTTCTATGCAGGCGATGGTATTGCAGAATTTGGCTGGGGCGACTGCCCCCACAAGGCGTATCTTCTGGAGGTAAAAGCCCTCTGGCATGATGGTTCCCCTGTTGAAAACGCCCTTATCTCCATCGCCAGCAGCGACGGCCTCACCTCTACGGGGGGCGAGGGGGACGCCAACGGGTTCTTCAGCACGTACCTGACCCCCGGCACCTACACCGTCTCGGCCCTGGACGACTGGAACGGAGAACATGTATCCGCCTCGGAGACTGTCACAATTGGCAAGGAAAAGGCCCGGCTCACCCTCACCCTGGAGCCGTCCAGCGAGGTCGTGTACCTCCGGACACAGCGGACGGTGGTTGCCGACGGCGAATTTTCCTTCTCAGATGAAGGAACCGTCCTCAATGGGGAACAAATCCAGGACGAGGGCGTCACCACCTACACCTATGACAATTATGGCAGAGTCGCCTCCGAGCTGACTGAATATCCTTACGGCTGGGCCAGCAGCGTCAGCTATACCTATGACGGGGCCGGGCGGGTTTCTACAAGTACCCCTCAGGGGAATTTCGGCGAGGGCTGGACAGACTACGGCACCACCCGCTACAACTATGATGCCTATGGCAACGTCTCCTCGACTGACTATCGGGCGAGCGGCAGTTCCAGCTATCAAAATACCAGCAATTATTATATTTACACCTATGACGAAAACGGCAACATCCTCTCAAAAACCGAAGTCTATAACGGCGCTGCCGGAGAAACCACTTACTTTACCTACGATGCAGATGGCAACTGCCTGACGGAGACCCGGGACTACTGGCAGACCACCTACACCTATGACAGCAGCGGGCGTCTGATTCAGGAGGAGGTAGTCAGCCGCACAGACAGCGCCCGCTGGTACCGCACCAGCTACACCTATGACAGCCGGGGCGACCTTGTACGGATGGTCTATACGTACGCCGATTACGATTACATCGGCGGCGGGGATTTGGTCCAGTACTCCACCACGACATATCAATATTTCTACACCTATGACAGCAACGGCTGCCTGACCCAATTTTCACAGCGCATAGACGGCATGCAATATGCCACTGTCTACTATGAATACGCCCCCTTCACCATCCAGCGGTCATAAATCCATGTTCAATCCCCCTAGCCACGGCAAGGGGGATTGCAGCTTGTCGAAAAAGTCCCAGACGGGCCTTTTTCGACCGCTTTGCCGCCGAGCATTTTCAAGGGCAAAAATGCCGCTTCGCTCAAAAAAACTGGTATATCAGGTTTTTGACGACGGCTAATCCAATTCGAGGCGGGCCTTGCCCCCTCGAGCTCCCCCGCTGTATGTTGAAATTTTCAACGGTGGAGAGGTTTTTCGACAGCCTGAAATCCCCCTTGCCGTGGCAAGGGGGATTTTCTTACTTTTGGGTAAATACAGCGGAATTTCTTCCCCCCGTTTATGCTTTATCCCCGCTCTCTGCCAGGGCCGCCAGGGTCTCCCCCGTCAGGCGGTATACTGTCCAGTCCGACATGGGCTGCGCCCCCAGGGACAAATAAAAATCAATGCTGGGCCGGTTCCAGTCCAGGCACCACCACTCCAGCCGGCCGCAGCCCCGCTCCCGGGCAATCTGGGCCAGGCGGCGCAGGATTCCCTTGCCATATCCCCGGCCCCGGTACTCCGGCAGGACGTACAAATCCTCCAGGTACAGCCCCGCCCGGCCCAGGAACGTGGAAAAGTTGTGGAAAAAGAGGGCAAAGCCCACTTCCTTTTCCCCCTCCAGCGCAAAGAGCACCTCTGCCTTTTCCCTGTCAAAAATCCACTCGGTCAGCAGCTCCGGTGTGGCCACTACCTCCTGCTCCATTTTCTCGTAGCGGGCCAGGGCCTGGATGAAGGTCAAAATCAGCGCCTCATCCCCCCGCTGGGCCCAGCGGAAGGTCAGCTTTTGCGCCATAGGACATCCCTCCTGAAAACATTTTTCTCCCCGCCAGTATACCACATGCCGCCTCCGCTGGAAAGGCCCCGGGGCGCGGCGCCCCCGCTGCCTTCCTTTTCCTTGACTTTTTTGCGGCACCTACGATATACTATATAAATTGGGGTAGGGTCGATTTCACCCCTATATCTGCGGATGCAAGGAGTTTTTTGGCATGAGCAAGCGCACAGGCACTGGATATGGAAACGAGAGCATTTCCCAGCTCAAAGGGGCGGACCGGGTCCGGAAGCGCCCCGGGGTCATCTTTGGCTCTGACGGGCTGGAGGGCTGCGAGCACGCCGTCTTTGAAATCCTCTCCAACGCCATCGACGAGGCCCGGGAGGGCTACGGCAAGCTCATCACCGTCACCCGCTATGCCGACCACAGCATCGAGGTGGAGGATTTCGGGCGGGGCTGCCCGGTGGACTGGAACAGCGTGGAGAACCGCTACAACTGGGAGCTGGTGTTCTGCGAGCTCTATGCCGGCGGCAAATACCGCAACGACGAGGGGGAAAACTATGAATCCTCCCTGGGCCTCAACGGCCTGGGCTCCTGCGCCACCCAGTATGCCTCTGAGTATTTTGACGCCCGCATTTTCCGGGACGGCTATGAATATACCCTCCATTTTGAAAAGGGGGAGAACATCGGCGGCCTCCACAAGACGCCCACAGAGCGGAAAAAGACCGGCTCCACCTTCCACTGGAAGCCGGATTTGGCCGTCTTTACCGACATCGACATCCCGGTTGAATACTACACCGACACCCTCCGCCGCCAGGCGGTGGTAAACGCCGGAGTCACCTTCC
>CAZRNK010000196.1:0-4536 GCA_964601435.1 uncultured Oscillospiraceae bacterium
TGCCGGAAGGGAAATACCTGTGCGCCAACTGTACGGAAGAGAATCGGGAGCAAATGCTGGGCCAGCTGATACACATGGCCCAAACGAAATATGGCACAGAGCCGGCATTTACGCTGCAGCTCATTGTTGTATCGGGTATTTTGCAATGGAATTATGAAGTGCAGGTTTATGTCAATCGTGCGTAAAATCCGAGGCGGGCAAAGACTGTATATGCCAGGGGATTTTTGCGCATGCAGCGGGGGCGTAAACAAGTCTTAAGGAAACCTTAAAGCCTCCGCTGCTTTATTCTTAAACCGGTCTTGGATACAATCAGAGACAAAGAAACAGCCGTGTCCTGAACAAGGCGCCTGAAGAGCCTGGACGGCATTTGAGAAGGGATGGTTGCAATGGAGTCTCTGACTGTATTCAACACCGTGATTGGCCTGATTTTTTTGGTGTGCTATGCCTACCAGTTTGTGTACATCGCTGTGGCCCTGGTGAAAAAGCCCAAGGCCATGCCCGAGGCGGCGCCAAACCGGTATGCGGTTTTGATTTCCGCCCGGAATGAGGAAGGCGTCATCGGCGCCCTGCTCCAGAGTTTGGCGGCGCAGGACTATCCCCAGGAGTACATAGACGTCTATGTGGTGGCCGACAACTGCACCGATGCCACCGCGGCGGTGGCCCGGGCCGCCGGGGCAAATGTACTGGAGCGCCGGGATTTGAGCCGGGTGGGGAAGGGCTATGCCCTGGATTTCCTCCTGCGCTACATTGACGCCCAGGTGGGTCTGACCCACTATGCCGGCTATTTCGTCTTTGATGCGGACAATCTCCTGGACGAGCACTTTATTGCCGAGATGAACAAGACCTTTTCCCAGAGCCACCGGATTGTCACCAGCTACCGCAACTCGAAAAATTATGGCGACAACTGGATTTCCGCTGGGTATTCCCTCTGGTTCCTCCGGGATTCCCGCTATTTAAACGGGGCCCGCATGCTCCTGAACACCAGCGGCGTGGTGGCGGGCACAGGTTTCCTGGTGAGCAGCGATGTGCTGAGCCGCTGCGGCGGCTGGCCCTATCATCTGCTCACCGAGGACACGGAATTTACCGTGGACAGCATCCTCCACGGGGAGCGGGTGGCCTACTGTGCCAGCGCCCTGCTCTACGACGAGCAGCCCGTCACCTTCCGCCAGTCCTGGCGGCAGCGCATGCGCTGGGCCAAGGGGTATCTCCAGGTGTTCCGGGGCTATGGCGGCCGGCTGCTGGGCCGGTTATTCCAGAAGCGGGACTTTGCGGCCTATGACATGATTATGTCCATTATGCCCGCCATTGTCCTGTCGGTTTTCTCCGCGGTGGTCAACGGCGCGGCCATGCTCTACAGCGTCCTGGTCCTGGACCAGCAGGTGGGCCCCATTTTGTTGTCCGTAGGGGAGAGCCTGCTGGGGGCCTATCTGCTGCTGTTCATCGTGGGGGCCATTACAACGGCGACGGAGTGGAAACACATCCACTGCCCCGGGGTGAAGAAAGTGGCCTACGCCTTTACCTTCCCCCTGTTCATGTTCACATATATTCCCATCTCCCTGGCTGCTCTGCTGTGTAAGGTGGAGTGGAAGCCCATCCACCATGGAGTGTGCAAAACCCTCCAGGATGTGCGCGGCCTGTAAATCTATAAATGCATATGGAAAAATGCCCGCCGGGCTCGAAAGCTTCGAGCCCGGCGGGCACCTTTTTCCCGGCTTTCGTTTACTTCTGGAAAAAAACCTGCTATACTTTTCTTGTCTGGCTGATTGGAAGCGAAGAAGGTGTTTTTGTGGAAAAGCGGTGGCTTTTACCGGCGGCAATCCTGACCGGCGTGCTGGCGGCGGCCGGTCTGGCAGCTGTTGTCATGCAGCCGGCAGGGCGGGGGTGGTATGGACTGCTCCTGGCCCTGGCGCTGTGTGCGGCCGGGGCGTGGGCCGGGGCCCTTGGACATTTGGCGAGACGGTACGTCCGGCTCCGCCATGATGCGCGGCTGATTCGCCTGCTGCGTGGAGAGGCATTGCCCCTCCAGGATGGGGAAAAGACAGAGGCTGAGGCCGCCTTCCCCTATGCGGATTTCTGCGCTGTTATCTTCACGGTAGACGACGCCTCGGAATTTTCCGGAACGGAGGAGGCCCTCCGCGCCCGGGTGGCGGGCGCCATGGGGGCCCAGCAGTTTGCGAAGGGGCGTTTTGCCCTGGACAGCGTTTGGATAGATGGCGCATTGTGCTGCCTGCTGAATTTCTCCCTGGGCGAGATGGGAGTCGCTTCGGCCCAGCAGGCGCTCCGGCGCTGCCTCCTGGCCGTATTGGAGGAGCTGGAGAACAGCTGCGGCCTCCTGCTCTCCTGCGCGGCCAGCGGATTTGCCCGGGGCGTGGAGGGGGTGGCTGCGGCCTATGGGGAGGCCCGGCGGGTCAACGCCTACCGGGATATGCTGATGTTGGAGGAGAAACTCCTCCTCTTTGATGAAATGAGCCTGGACCGCCGGCGGGTGACGGCCCTGACGGGGAGCGAATCTGCCTTTGCCATGCCGGACGGAGGTTTTGCCCTGGAGCAGGAGAAGGTGCTTATCAACTGTATCCTCACCCATGACTACGCCGCAGCCAAGGAGGCCATGGAGGCGCTGCTGGATGCGGAGTTTCAGGGGGAGTCGGCCCCTTTTATTGAGATGGCTCCCTACCGGCTGTATGGCCTGGTGAATACGCTGATTAATGCTGTGGACTATCTGCGCCCGGATGTGGAGTCGGACTTCTATGCCGCCCTGATTCCGGGGCTGGATTTGACCCACGTGGGTTCCCCTCAGGAACTGAAAGAGAAGATGGGCTATCTTTTTGACCAGTTTCTTCGGTACACCCAGGAGCGGAAAGTCCAGGCGGCCCCGGAATGGGTGGAGCAGATGCGCCGGTATATTGAGGACGAGTACCGCAACCCGGACTTGAACATCAATACCCTGGCAGACCATTTCGGCCTGCATCCCACCTACGCCTCCCGGAGCTTCAAGGCGTATACCGGCTCCGGCATCCTGGAATATCTCCAGCGGCGGCGGATTGAGGCAGCGAAATCCCTCCTGGCGGGGGGCGCCAGTGTAAAGGAGACTGCGGCGGCGGCCGGGTTTTCCAATCCCCGGACCATGACCCGGGTTTTTAACAAGTATGAGGGGATTTCTCCGGGGAAATTCCGGACATGAAAAGGCGCGGCGGCCTTTGGACAAGTTCCACAAAACGGCGCCGGCCGGCCCGAAGGGGAATTGACGGCGGGGGGAGAGTGTGGTATGATACACTCACGATTATGTCAACCATCCGGAGCGTTTGAAAGGATATAGAGCCATGCCCGATAAGGATAAAGATTTAAAGAAGCAAATAGAGGACTTTGACTGGGAGGCCTACGCCAAGGAGATGGAGGCCAAGACGGGAAAGACCGTGGAGCAGAGCGGCGCCCGCCCGGAGCCGAAGAAAAAGCCTGCCCCGGAACCAGAAGTCTCCGAAGAGAAAAAGAGCGGCGGGACGCCTGTGCAGCGCCAGAGCGCGCCGGGCCAGAAGCCGTCCGCAGCCCCGAAGGGGGGGAGCTCCTCTGCGCCCCGCTCCAAGACAGCGGCGGTCCGCTATCCCGCGGCGCCGCCTCCCGGCGGCGGTGGGAAAAAGAAGGGGGGCAAGGCCCTCTACTGGGGCCTGGGCGCCGCCATCGGTGTTGTTGTCATTGTCGTCGTTGTCCTGATTTTTGCCCTGCGGGGCTGCCAGAATGATGCGGAGAAAGCCAGCGCATCTTTTCCTGCCACAGAGGGTGCCGGTGCGGCAGCGCCGGGGATGACAGATTCAGCGGCGCCGGAGACAGAGGACGCAGCGGGGACAGACGGGCTGGAGGCGCCCAGCCGGGCCTCAGATTCCTTGGAGAGCCCGGATACATCCGGTGAGCCGGAGGATACGGGGACAGATGCCCCGGCGGCCACCGGCGGCACTTCCACCACTGCGCCGTCCACTGTGCGGCCTACCTCCACCGTCCGGCCCACGGCAACCGCCACCGCCCGCCCGACCACTACGGTGCGGCCCACTGCCACGGCGACGCCGGCGCCCACCCCGACCCCGACTGTCGCGCCGACGCCTACGCAGCCCGTGGGCGACAATACATATACCGATGGGAATTACACGTTGGTCGTAGCCGACTGCACCTGGGAAGAGGCCCAGGCGGCCTGCGCGGCCATGGGCGGACATCTGGCGGTGGTGCGCAACCAGTCGGAGTATGACCGGATTGTGGCCATGGCAACTGCCATGGGTGTGGATTATGTCTGGCTGGGGGCCTACCGGGACAGCAGCGGCAACTGGGTCTGGTCCACCGGGGAGTCGGTGAGCTTCTATCCCTGGGACATCAATGAGCCCTCCTATTCTGACGGCTATGACGGCACAGCGGAGAACTACCTCATGCTCTGGAACGTCTATTTCGGGGACCACAACGGCTGGGCCTATAACGACAGCCGCAATGACCCCCTCTCCGCCAGCCCCAGCTCCTACCGGGGGCGCATGGCCTATGTCTGCGAGTTTGATTAAA
>CAZRNK010000197.1:0-4527 GCA_964601435.1 uncultured Oscillospiraceae bacterium
GGCCGTCTGCCTCCTGGCAGTATACGCTTTCTGTATCCTTATCCAGAAGGGCGAAGTGGGGCTCCTCGCCGGTATACATAGCGCAGGTGCCGCAGGAGGAGCTGAGGCGGCGGGGCACCGGCGCCAGGCGGACACTGACGCCTGCCACCTCCAGGGCGCGGGCGCTGCGCATGGCGGCCAGGTGGGTGTGAAAAGTGGCTACAAAGGTCATTTTGTCAGCACCAGCTTGTAGTCCCCTTCAAAATTCTGCACGTCCACTTTGTATCCGGCGCTGTGGGCGAAGCGGGTGACGTTTTCCACGGAGCAGACATTGTCCACCGCCACCTCCAGGGTGTCGGGGCTGCTGTCCTTCACAACCTTGCGCACCATGACCACCGGCATGGGGCAGGAATAGCCTCTTGCATCTACCATTTTCTCACACCTCCAGTTTTCCCGAATGGGCGACTGAGACTGCGGCGCAGAGCACCAGTCCCACAAGGACGGCCAGGGCCACCGGGCCGGAGCCGATTCCGTCGGCAGAGGAGGCCAGGCCGAAATTGTGGGAGATGGCGGCGCCAACAATAAAACCGGTGACGGTAATGGCGGAGTCGCTGTTGCCCTCGCCGGCCAGGATGAGCTGCCGCAGGGGGCAGCCCCCCAGCAAGACGGAGCCCCAGCCTACCAGAGCCATACCCAGCAGATTCCAGAGCCACTCAGAATGGGCCACCGGCTGGTTGGCAAAGGAGAAGTGGAGGCCGTTGCCCGTAAGGAGGTTGCCCACCATGACGGTGATGATGATGGCGATAAAGGCGGAAACCAGGCGGAAATCCCGGAGCAGGACGGCATCCCGGATGCCGCCGGCCATGCACAGCCGAGACCGCTGGGCCAGGGCGCCTACCACCAGGGCGATGATAAGCGAGGCGGCGATGGGGGCGGCCATGGAGCCCGGGCCGGACACGCTGAACTGGATAAAGGAAGGGGCCGCCAGGAGCAGTACCAGCAGCACGACCATCAGCGCGGGAAAGACGATGCCCTCGCTGATGTTCTGGCGGTAGGCCCGGGGCAGGGAAAAGCCCCGGTTCAGGAAAAGCGTGCCCGCAAGGATGCCCAGGACAAAGCCCACCAGGCCCACTACGGCGTTTAAATCCCCGCCGCCAATCCGGATGACCATCCGAAGGGGGCAGCCCAGAAATACCAGGGCGCCAATCATGACAAACACGCCCAAAAGAAATCGGAGGGCAGGGGCCGAGCCGCCCTTGGGGCGGAACTCCTTCCGAACGAGGGCAATGATGGTGGCCCCCAGCACAAGGCCGATAATCTCCGGCCGGATGTACTGGACAATGCCGGTGCCTGTCTCGGCGCTGTAGCCCGCCCGCTGGAGATTCAGGGCCCCGGCGATGTCCCGGAGAAAACAGGCAATGCAAAAGCCCATGTTGGCCGGGTTGCCCAGCTGGGTCAGCGCCACGGCTGCGGCCCCTACCACGATGCCGGTGAGAATCAGCAGGCCATACTTCTTTAAGAACGATTCTTTTTCCATGTATGAATCCCTCCCTGTTTGTTTTGTTATTCTAAAAAAAGAATAACGCCAGTGCTCAAAAAGCGCCTGCGGATTTACTCCCCCTTCCGCAAACGCTTTTTTCTTGTCCATATTATACGGTATATGTGGGCAAAAGGCAAGGAGAAAATGTCCCAATATAATTTAGCGGTCAAGACAATAATCAGGGAAAGCTAATGGAGTCTTAAGAAAGTCTTAGAGGTGCGTTTACAACTGAAAGCCGGCCGGGCTTTATACTGGTGCCAGTGAGAAAAACCCTCAAAGAAGGAGTCGATGTGCATGAAAGGGGCAGGAGAGCTTCCGGCGTCCGGTGTGCCGGGCAGAAAGAGGAGTGTCGCTGTGCTGCTTGCATTTATAGCAGTGCTGGCGCTTTTGTGCCTGGCCCTGAGCGGACCGGTGATGAAGCTGTTTTCGGACCCGGAGGGCTTTCGCGCCTGGGTAGAGGGCCATGGTATATGGGGGAAAGTAGCATTCGTGGCGTTGATGCTGCTCCAGGTAATTGCGGCCTTTATTCCCGGCGAGCCGCTGGAGATTGCAGCGGGCTATGCCTTCGGCACCTGGATGGGCAGTTTCCTCTGCCTGCTGGGGACAACCTTGGGCTCGCTGCTGATTTTCCTCTTTGTCCGCCGCTGGGGCCGGGCCCTGGTGGAGAAAATTTTTCCCAAAGAGAAGATTGACTCCCTGAAATTCCTCCAGGACGAAAAGAAGCTGGAGCTGCTGGTATTTATCCTCTTTTTTATCCCCGGCACACCCAAAGACATGCTCACCTGGTGCGTGGGGCTGACCCGGATGAAACTGGGGAGCTGGATGGCCATTTCCACCACGGCCCGGCTGCCCTCTATCCTCACCTCTACTGTGGGTGGCGACGCGCTGGGCATGCAGAACTATCAGTTTGCCATTTTGGTATTTGGCTGCACCCTGATAATCAGTGCTTTGGGGCTGCTGGTGTATCGGGAAGTTTGCCGCAGGAAAGGAGCGGGAAAATGAAGACGGTGTATATTCTGCTTTCTCGGACCAATACCCTGTTTGGCCGGGCCATCCGCCGGGCAACCGGCGCGGCTTATTCCCATGCAGCCCTGGCCATAGACAGGGATTTGGAGCAGCTTTACAGCTTTTCCAGGCGATTTTCCTTTTCCATGCTCCCTGCAGGGTTCCAGCGGGAAAATGTGCGCCGGGGTGTTTACAGCCGGAATGCCGGGACGGCGTGCGCCCTCTATGCGCTGGAGGTAGAGGAAGAGGTTTATGGGCGCGTTGCCGGACAGCTCCAGGAAATGTATGTAAACCGCTGGCGCTACCGCTATAATCTTCTGGGGATTTTTGGGCATGTCCTCCGGCGCCCCCTCCGGCGGAAGAACCATTTCTTCTGCTCGGAGTTTGTGGCAGAGGTGCTCCGCAGGGCCGGTGCGCTGGCGCCGGATTTGGAAAGCGCCTTTGTCCGGCCGGACTCCTTCTGCACGATGGAGGAGCTGCGCTGCGTGTATACAGGTCCCCTCTGGGGCTGCCTGCCCCAGGCGGAACAGGCGGAAATAGATATGCCCTATTTCTATATTTCCCCGCTGGCGGAGGGGTGAGAAATGTCCGGAATTTGCCGGTTTCCATGCGAAAAATTCTTGACTTTCCGGGAAAAACGTGTATAATAATAAAGCCTGTCTGAAGACAGGAAAATCCTTGCTCCTGCGGTGCGGGGGCCATTAGTCCAGAAGGAGGTGCAAAAATGGCGAAAACAAGCGAAAAGTACGAGCTGATGTATATCCTCAACCCCAACCTCAGCGAGGAGGAGACGGCAGCCCTGGTGGAGAAGTTCAAGGCGCTTGTGGAGCAGCACGGGACGCTTGACGAAATGGAGGAGATGGGTAAGCGCAAGCTGGCTTACGAAATCAACTACCTTTCCGAGGGCTATTATGTGCTGGTCAAGTTCACCAGCGGGCCGGAGTTCCCGGCGGAGCTGGACCGCGTCCTTGGCATTACCGACGGTGTCATGCGCAGCCTGATCACCCTGCGGTACGAATAAGGAGGAGAGAGATGCTCAACCACATCACCCTGATGGGCCGCCTGACGCGGGATCCCGAACTGCG
Organism: uncultured Oscillospiraceae bacterium; assembly: GCA_964601435.1. Taxonomy (GTDB): domain Bacteria; phylum Bacillota; class Clostridia; order Oscillospirales; family Oscillospiraceae; genus CAZRNK01. The sequence goes on from CAZRNK010000197.1 coordinate 3,610, forward strand.
CTATACCCAGTCGGGTACGCCGGTGGCTTCCTTTACCCTGGCGGTGGACCGGGACTATGCCTCCCGGGACGGGGGCGAGCGGCAGACCGATTTTATCGACATCGTCGCCTGGCGCCAGACGGGGGAATTCGTATCGAAATACTTTACCAAAGGCCAGCTCGCAGCAGTGAGCGGCCGGCTCCAAATCCGGGACTGGACGGACCGGGAGGGGGGCAAACGCCGCAGCGCAGAGGTTGTGGCGGACAACGTCTACTTTGCAGAGAGCAAAAAGAGCCGGGAGAGCGGCGAGAGCAGCTATCGCGCCGATAATTCCGCCCGGGGTGGAGACGCCAGCTACCGGGCAGTCAGCGCCCAGCGGGAGGCGGGCTATGCCCAGAGCTTTGACGCGGCGGCGCCGGCCGGCAGTGCTTTTGCAGAGCTGGAGGACGACGACGGCGAGCTGCCCTTTTAAGGGGCGCCCGCTTATGATTTCTTGAAAGGAGGATATATCCTTGGCTTACGATCGCAATTCGGGAAAGGGCCGCAAGCGCAGGAAGGTATGCCAGTTCTGCGTGGACAAGTGCGACCATATTGACTATAAGGATACGGCGAAGCTCCGGCGGTATATGTCCGAGCGCAGCAAGATTCTGCCCCGCCGGACCACGGGCACCTGTGCCCATCATCAGCGCCAGCTCACAGAGGCCATCAAGCGGGCCCGCCAGGTGGCGCTTCTGCCCTATGTGACAGACTAAAAAAACAGATTTTGATTCTATTGGGTGCTTTTTTGGTTTTCCAGGAGAGCACCCAAAAGAACATTTTCCACCTATTTCTTTCACCAGCGAAAGAAAAGAATTCAAAAGAAGTTTTCCACCCATTTCTTTCAGCAGCGAAAGAAACGGGTGGAGCCCAAAGAAGCGCCGCCAAAGGGGCCCGGCTACC
>CAZRNK010000198.1:0-4526 GCA_964601435.1 uncultured Oscillospiraceae bacterium
ATGCCGGAGACCACCAACGTCACAGTCAACGAGGTTGGTTAATCCCTTTACCCCGATATAACAGATACAGGCCCGCCTGCTGGCGGGCCTGTCAGCTTGTCAAACAAATTCCCTAACGGGACTTTGTTGTCAAGCTTTGCCGCCGGGCATTTTGCCTGTGCAAAATGCCGCTTCGCTCAAAAAGCCCCGATACATCAGGGCTTTTTGACGGCGGCTAATCCCATTCGAGGCTGTCGGGGCCCCCAGCAAAAGCAAATAGCCTTTGCTGGGGAGAGGAGGGGCAGTCGGAGCGAGCAAACTTTCGGGCTTTGGGCCCGGAAGCGCGGGATGCGGAGCTTGTCCCGACGAAGCCCCCTCGAGCTCCCCCGCTATATACTCAAAAATATCTCATCATATGTTTTTCAACAGTCTCATGTCTGTCTTTGTCTGTCTTCGTCCGTCTTTCACTTGACAGGAAAATTCGGAAGTGTTACCATAAAAGCTAGCTTGCCGGCGTGGCGGAACAGGCAGACGCCCGGGACTTAAAATCCCGTGAGGGCAACCTCGTACCGGTTCGATCCCGGTCGCCGGCACCACGTCGCCGCGGACGTCAAAACGTTCGCGGCGACATATCTTTTTTGCCGCCGCTCACACCTGACGTCCCGTCTCCTTTCAAAATCAGGCCCGCCATACTGGGTCCCGGTTTTGCCGGCGCTCTGGCGCACTGTCCAAATCGAATCGGCCGGCCTTTGACGCGCTGCGCCGCAGGACAGAGCTGGTGTTCCTGATATTTACATTAAAATTTCCTGACTTCACTTGGCAAAGGAGGTTCTCCCATGCGGGAACTGATTCTGGTCATGGGCGGCGAGGGCATACTGCCCCAGCTTGAAAAGGCCCTTGCCCCCCTGCGCGTAGGCATAAAATCCATACCGGACAAGCACTTCACCCACTCCGTCGGCTATCTGGCGGGGGACAAGTCCTGTCCCCGCGCCCAAAACACCTATGCCGGCGCCCCACTGGAACGCCCGCTGCTCCTGCTGGCCGGGTTTTCCAGCCAGCGGCTGGACCGGGTGCTCCGCACCCTTCAGGGCACCGAGCTGGAGCTGCCCTACAAGGCAGTTTTGACAGAGAGTAACCGCCGCTGGGACGTGCCCACCCTCTATCGGGAAATCGCCGAGGAACACCGGCAGATGACCGCGCAGCTGTAAGGGTGCATCCAGTTTTTCCGGCCAGGACCAAAAACTGCCCGCTTAAATCGTGCCAGCAGAAATATCGAAGAAACGGGGATAGCTGAAAAACCAGCTATCCCCGTTTTATTTTCCTGCATACAAATCCACACAGCAGCGGACAACAGATGCGGACAGTCCATAAATCCGGTTTTATGGCCCATCACTGCCCCGTTCCTCGCCGCTGAAAAGCCGGCACAAACCGGCCCCCGGCAGGGAAACAGAGTATTGCAAGCAGCTTTCCCGTCGTACTTTATCAGATTACCGCAGCAAGAAACTGTCTAATGCACGCTGACGGCAGGCTGTTGCCTCTTCGATTTGCATCTGCTCGATTGTCTCCACATAATCCGCCCATGTACTGGCCAAATCCTGATCGCCATGAATGACCTTTACCACATACTCGCTGACGTAATTGGTGATGTCGCGCATAATATCGGTATATCTGGCGTCATCCTCCTCTTTCATAGAGGCAGAGGCAGGAAACACATAGTCCTCTCCTCCGGCCACCCAGATGTCCAGCGCCTCCAGGGTATGGTCCGTATAGTAGTCCAGGGACCCGCGCCAGTCGTTCAGCCCGGCCTGGTTCATCGTGCGGTAATATCCGGTCATTTCTGCAAAGGTATAGTCTGGATTATTGATAACATAGTCTGTGAAATGGGGACGTCCATCGCTGCCCATCTCCCAGGATACGCCCTCTTCTCCATAGCTTTTCAGGTTTTTACCGTCCTCTGTGTACCAGTAGTCCAGGTAGGACAGCAGGATATCCAGGTCTGCACATGCCGCATTGATGGCCGTCACCCGATCCACCTGTACCAGGTCGCTGGCCTGCCGCAAATGCAGCGTCTGGTCTTCCGTCCGCTTGGGGAGGTAGGTACCCCGGAGCGTAATTGCGTGCTCTGCAACCTGCTCATAATTTTCAATGAAAAAGTATATGCCGTCAAACATGGCCACGTCGCCCTCTACCACGGCCTGCTCCATGTTCACTACGCTGAAGCTGGCCCAGTCAGGGTAAATCAGCCCCTTTGCATTCCAGTCGGCCATCATTTCCAGATAGTCATACCAGCCCTGGGTAATGGGGGTAAACACCGCAACGCCGTCCTGATTGATAAAGGGCTCAGCGGTATTTCCAATTTCATAACCGGCACTGAAGCTGTATGAGCCATCAAATACATCAAAAAATCCGGTGGACTGGAGCCCCAGTCCTCCTTCACCGTTTACGGCAAAAAGCGTAAGCGCTTCTTCCACGTCTGCATAGGTTTCCGGCAGTTCCAGATTGTACTTCTCCAGCAAATCCTGCCGGATAATCGGGCCGGTGAAGGTGCTCTCTGCCGGGTCTTTTATGCTGTAGGCGCCGGGCAAATTTCCGTTTTCGTTGTACACCAGCCGTCGGACATCCTCATTTTCCGAAATAATGCGGTAATAGTTGGGCATATAGGTCTCCACATAATCTGCCAAATCCAAAATCAGCTCATCTGCAATGGCCCCTTCCAGCGTGCCGGAATAATACATATTAAAATAGGCCATAACATCCGGCGCATCTCCGGACGCAAGCAAAATATTCAGCGACTCTGCTGCCGTATCTTCATTGGGGGAGATAAACTTCATTTCCACATTGGTCATCTCGGTCATGCGTTGAAACAGGTACACCTCGCTGAAATCCTCGGCCAGTGGATTGTTGAGCTGGTCAGAGCTGGTGACCAGCCAATAGGTAAAGGTCATCATTTCCTCGCACAAGGGGAACCCCGCGGCATCCTGCACACCGGCGGCATCGGGTGCATCTGTGGCGGCCGGCGCAGCAGGCGCCGGGGTTTCAGCCATCTCCGGCTGCTCTCCGCCGGCGCAGCCGGAGAGCAGGCCCAATATCAGGCTGAGCGCTGCCAGCAGGCAGAGACAAGTTTTCTTTTTCATCTGTGTCCTCCTTCTTATTGAACTTCTGATTTGTTTTCAGTCTGCCCTCGCTTTTTGATGCGGAGAATGCTCAGGCTGAGAGGCGGCGCCGTATATGTGAAAGTCTCTGCCGCCCCTGTCCGCCGGCAGGTCTCCGGCGCAATATGCAGCGGCGCTTTAAAGGAGTTTTGCCCCATTTTTTCCCCGGTCAGCACAGAGAGGGTGTATGCCGGCTCCACGCTGCAGGGCAGCTGGATTCGGACGGGTTCCGCCTCTTCTGCCATATTGCTCAGTTTGACCAGGATTTCCGCCTCCGTATAGTCCGCCGCGCACTCCACAGCCGGATAGCTGGGATAGGCCGTCCGGCGGATTTCCGCTCCATCCATCCAGACCGACATACCGGCATGGGTCGTCTCAATCCGATAGTGGTGCCAGCCGCCGGCTTCCACAGCGGCCGGCCCGGCCATCAGGAGGGGTTCCTGATGAAAGCGCAGCTCTCCCAATTCACTCTTTCCGCTGCGGATAAACCAGTCAAAATGGTGGACTGTAACCACATTGATGTCCTCCGGGTCATTGTCCAGGAAGGGGATATGCCGGCAGTTGGAGGCAAAAATCAGGCCATCTTCCGCCCACACATCGGCTTCAAATACGCTGTCTGCCAGCGCCTCTCCCTGGAACAGCACCCAGGAATCGCCGCCGAAGGTGCCGCCCATGGGGTTGGACGCCGCCATCCCGGTGAGCTTCTCCCCAGGGAGCAGCGTACTCACACCCGCCTCTTCAATCAGCTCCCCGTGTAAAATCAGCTCCACTGCGGCCGGCACCCCGTTGACCTGCGCATTTTTCCACTGGCTTCTGCCGCCCCAGCCCTGAATGCCGAAAGTGCCGGCCACATCTTTATACAGCTGCGGTGTTTCCATCTGAATCCCGGCCACCAGGGTCCCCCTGTTATTTGCCAGCATTTTCTGCGTATAGTAGCTGGGAATGGCATAGGAGCGGTGGTTGTCAAAGACGATATAATTGGGATACCAGCTTTGAAAATGGCAGTTTTCCAGCAGCGGGGCGCTGGAGGTGAGCTGCAGCACGTCCTGATCCTTCTCCAGGCCCAGAAGGAAGGCTGCCTCGCCGATGGCGGCCCACAGCGTAGCGGGGGCAACGGTGGTCGTCCCGTACTCTCCCATAAACAGCTTCGGCCCGCTCCGGGGATAGTCCCGGTATAAATCTGCGTTTTCTGCAAAATATTCCGGGTTGTTAAAGAAATGGTCGTCCAGAATGTCCGGGACCACGGTAAACCCCTCGGTGTTCCGGGTGGTGGCAATCACCTGTATATCGGGAAAGCGCGCCTTAATCCGCGGGAAGAACCAGTTGAACGTGTCTGCGTATTCAGGCCCCTCATGCTCATTGCCAACTTCTATATAATCAATTTTGAAGGGCTCG
>CAZRNK010000199.1:0-4515 GCA_964601435.1 uncultured Oscillospiraceae bacterium
TCCAGGATAAAGCAGAGGGTATCCAGGGTCTTGGTGCTGATATTTTTTCCATGCTTCATGCGGTGCAGCGTATTGGAGGGAACGCCGTGTTTGAAAATCAGCTGGTATTCAGTCATATTCTTGGTCAATAAGGTACGGTAAAACGGTTCATAGCTAATCATCCTATCACCCCCGCTTACCGTAGCACGTCCACATCCGGCATTATGCTCAATATATTGAGCATGATGCCGCACAGGCAGCCGGGGAAAAGAAAAACTCCAGATGTCCCTTTCAAAAGGGGCATCTGGAGTTGGCAAATTATATGTACTTTTTCTACTGCTGGCCTTAGGGCACGAAGCTAAAACTCGTCATCCTCTATCTTTTTTTCCGGCCGGGGGTGAAAATCCAGCTTCGGCTCTTTTCCCTGGATGAGGCGGACAATATTCTCCCTGTGGCGGAAGATGAGCAGAAGCGCCCCAAACAGGGCCACCACGCCTTCGATGCCGCCCAGGCCAAAAATCCAGACCAGCAGCGGATATGCGACGGCCCCCGCCATGGATGCCAGGGAGACCCAGCGGGTAAAAATGATAATCAGAAGGGCAATGATGGTGACAATCAGGCCGATGCGCCAGTCGGTCATAAAGGTGAGCACCAAGCCGCACAGCGCCCCCTTGCCCCCGCGGAATTGGTCAAAGGCGGGATAGCAGTGGCCCAGCATCAGGCAGAATCCTGCAAAAATCCGTCCCACCGTCGCCTCTCCCACAATGCTCATGAGCCAGCCGCCAATCAGGATGGCCAGGACAGACTTGGCCACGTCGATGACAATCACCAGGGCCAGGCCCACCACCCCAAAGGTGCGGTAAAAATTGGTCAGCCCGGCATTGCCGCTGCCGTACTGCCGGATATCCTTCTTGTAAATAAACCGGGAAGCCGCGATGGAGCCGTTCATGCTCCCTGCGAAGTAGGCGATAATCGCCACGACAATCAGCAAAAACGTAGCCACTATGATTCCTTGTCCCCTTTCTGCCGCACCACCATGCGGATGGGCGTTCCTTCCAGGCCGAACACAGCCCGAATCTGATTTTCCAGATAGCGCCGGTAGGAGAAATGGAAGAGGTCCGCCCGGTTGACAAACACCACAAAGTTGGGCGGCTTTACCCCCGTCTGCGTCATATAATAGATTTTCAGCCGGCGGCCCTTGTCCGTGGGCGGCTGGACCCGGGCCTGGGCGTCCGCCAGGACGTTATTGAGCATGCCGGTGGTAATCCGCATGGCGCTCTGGTCATTGACAAAATTCACTAATTCAAATATACGCTGTGTTCGCTGTCCCGTCAAGGCCGAAATAAAGAGAATGGGGGCATAGGACATAAAACTTAAATCGCGCATAATCTCCTTGCGCATCCTGTCCATGGTGTGGCTGTCTTTTTCAATCAAGTCCCACTTGTTGACCACCACAACGCTGGCCTTTCCCGCCTCGTGGGCCAGGCCGGCAATTTTTGTGTCCTGCTCTGTGACCCCCTCCTGGGCATCGATGAGGATGAGGCACACGTCGCTGCGCTCAATGGCCATCTGGGCGCGCATGACGGAAAACTTCTCAATGCGGTCATCCACCTTGGATTTCCGGCGGATGCCGGCGGTATCAATGAAGAGGTATTTGCCGTATTCGTTGTCCACCTGGGTATCCACCGCGTCCCGGGTGGTGCCGGCCATGTCGCTGACAATGACCCGCTCCTCCCCTAAAATCAAGTTCACCAGGGAGCTCTTTCCCACGTTGGGCTTGCCGATGACGGCCACCCGAATCCGGTCCGGCTCCTCCTCGTCCGCCTCCGGCGGGGGGAAGAGGGCCACACAGGCGTCCAGCAAGTCCCCTGTGCCGTGGCCGTGGACGGCGGAGACGGCGATGGGGTCGCCCAGCCCCAGGCTGTAGAATTCATAAATGCCCGGGTCCGGCTCCCCGGTGGAGTCCATCTTGTTCACGGCCAGGAGCACCGGCTTTTTGGCGCGCAGAAGCATGCTGGCCACTTCCTGGTCCGCAGCGGTGACGCCGGTGCCAATCTCTGTCACCAGGACAATGACATCGGCGGCCTGAATGGCCAAATCCGCCTGGGCCCGCATAAAAAGGAGGATTTCGCTGTCCGCCGTGGGCTCGATGCCGCCGGTATCGACAATATCAAATTTCCGCCCGTTCCACTCGCACTCGGCATAGAGCCGGTCCCGGGTGACGCCGGGGGTGTCCTCCACAATGGACAGCCGCCGTCCAACCAGCCGGTTGAACAGCATGGATTTGCCCACATTGGGCCGGCCTACAATGGCCACCAGAGGTCTCGACATAGACTTCTCCCTCCTTTTTATGGGTTGTAGTGATAAAATTCATCGCCCTGTGCTGCCCGCTCCGGGGTGGGAACCGGGGGCAGCAGGCCGAACATGGCCTCCGCCAGGACGCCGCCGTCGGCCTCCAGGGGATAGATGGGCACGCCCAGGGCCGCACTGGCGTCCTCCCGGGTGACGTCGTCCAGAAAATCCTGCTCCGCCCGGCGGAGCATACAGGCGGGAATCAGCAGCCGCTCCCCCAGCTCCTTGCCCCGGAGCTGGGCAATCAGGTCCCCGCCGGTGACCAGCCCCGCCACATCGATGCTGTGGCCGAAGAAGTCGTTTTCAATGGCGTAGACCCGGCCGTCGACCCGGCTGTCCTGCGCCTTAGCGGCGTCCAGGAGCCTTTGCAGAAAGGGCGCCGCGGCCACCCCGGTGGCGATGGAGAAGGGCACGCCGTCCGCCGCCTCCATCCCCGGCAATGTGGCCAGGAACTCTGTCTCCTGGAGCCGGAGCATGCCCACGCCGTTTTCCAGCTGGGCGTAGTCCTCATAGAACCCGTCCTCCGGAATGGCCCGGCCGGCCTTCAGATACAGCTCGTCCGAGCAGAAAAAGATGCGCGTCCCATATTGCTCCAGGCAGGTGTCCCCGAAGGCGGTGACGGCGTCAATGGTCTCCCCGGCCAGGGCCGCATCAAAGGGCGTCAGGGGATAGAGCCCCTCCCGGTATTTGGTCAGGCCCACAGGCACAATGGCGACGCTGCTGACGCAGGGGTACATCTCCGCCAAATCCGCCATGGTGCGCCGGAGGGCCTCCCCGTCGTTAAGGCCCGGGCAGCAGACAATCTGGCAGTTCATGTGGATGCCCGCTTCGGCAAAGCGGGCCATAATCTCCAGCCCACGAGCGGCCCGCCGGCTGCCCAGGAGCTTCTCCCGCAGAGCCGGGTCCGTGGTGTGGACAGAGACGTTCACCGGGCTCACATGGAGGTCGCAGATGCGCTGTACCTCCCGGTCCGACAAATTGGTCAGGGTAATATAGTTGCCCATCAGGAAGCTGAGCCGGGCGTCGTCGTCCTTAAAATACAGCGTGGGGCGCATGCCGGGGGGCATCTGGTCCACAAAGCAGAAAATGCAGTTGTTGGCACAGGAGCGGGCCTTGTCCATGAGATAGGTCTCAAACTCCAGCCCCAAATCCGCCCCCTCTTCCTTCCGGACACGCACCAGGCGGCGCGCCCCCGAAGGGGTCTCCAGCTCCAGGAGGAGGCGGGCGTCGTAGCCATAGTACTTATAGTCCAGCACGTCCTGAATGGGATGGCCGTTTATCTTCACCAGCTTTTCGCCCGCCTGGGCCTTCCGCCACAGGGGGCTGCCGGGGGTCACTTCTTTTATAATTGTATACATCGCCCCTCGCCTCCCATTGGCATAAAATGAAAAAAGCAGCGGTAAAACCCGCCGCTTTTTACTTACTTGTCCTCGGCCACGTTCAGGACCTGGCGACCCTTGTATGTGCCGCAGGCCTTGCACGCACGGTGGGGCAGGTGGTACGCGCCGCAGTTGGGGCACGCAACGATTCCGGGCGTCGCAAGCTTCCAGTGGGAGCTGCGCCGCTTATCCCGCCGGGCCTTGGAAACTTTCCCCTTGGGTACTGCCATGGTGACACCTCCTCATTTCTGCTGATGCAAGCAGCGTTCCTAAAATTATTTATCCAGAAGCTGCTCCAATACAGCCATTCTTGGATCCACGGTCTTTCCGCAGCCGCAGGGCCCCTCGTTCAAATCCGCGCCGCAGCGGTCGCACAGCCCCTTGCAGTCCTCCCGGCAGAGGAACTTCATGTCCATATCCAGGAGCCAGCAGGTGGCCAGGACTTCTGTAAGGTCCAGCTCATTTCCGTCCAGCAGGAAAATGTCCGGGTTCTCCTCGTCCTCCAGCTCCGCAGCCAGGGGCACAGAGAGGGGCAGCTCCTTCGTCATCTCAAAGGGCTTGCCGCACCGGTCGCAGTGACAGAGCAGGTCTGCATGCAGCATGCCTGTCAGGGTCAGGGCTCCCGCTGTGTTTTCCACCCGTCCCTCCGCATGGGGCGCGCTCCGGAAGCTGACGCCGGGAGGCGTCTCCAGCTCGTCCGGCGCAAAGGGGCAGGTGAAGGAGAGGGAAGCGCCCGGGACTTCAATGATATCTTTCAAATCCAGCTTCATGGCGCACCTCACAAATAGTCGCCTTAGCATTATAG
>CAZRNK010000200.1:0-4509 GCA_964601435.1 uncultured Oscillospiraceae bacterium
TCCGGCAGCCCACCACCCCCGCCGCGTTGCAGCCCAGGCCCATGCACATGGTCAGACCCTGCTTGCCGCAGGCGGCGCATTTCTGAAAGACCCCGTCCAAATTAAAGGCCACCCGGGGCAAGTAGCCCAAATCCTCCAGCAGGGTAAAGAGGGGGAAGAAAATGGCCATGGGCGGCAGCATCACCGACACCACCCAGGCCACCGTCCGGCACATGCCGTCAAAGACAGCCCCCAGCACAATTTCCGGCGCCCCCGCCCCGGCGCAGAGGGCGCGAAGGCGCTCCACGAGCCAGAACAGCCCTTTTGACAGCCACTCCGAGGGCACATTGGCCCCGGCAATGGTGAGCCAGAGCACCGCCGCCAGGCCGAGCAGCATCATGAGCGGCCCGGTAACGCGCCCGGTGAGGAGTTTATCCAGACGTGCGTCCCGCTCCCGCCGGGTATCGGCGTCTTCGCTGACGGCGTCCCGGCACAGATTTGTGCTCAAATCCGTCAGAGTCTGGACCAGGGTGTCCGCCAGGGGGAAGCCCGCCCCCAGGGCTGCGCGTGCCTGAATGAGGGCCGCTAAAACCGCCCCGTCCTCCTGAAGGCCCAGCCTTTGGAGGAGGGCGGGGCGCGCCGCTGCATCCTCCAGGAGCCGAAGGGCTGCCCACCGCACCGGCAGGGACTGCGTTTTCCCCGCCAGGGCCGCTGTCAGGGGCCGGAGGGCCGTCTCAATCTCCGGGCCATAGTCCACAGTCAGGGGCTCCCCCGGCACAAAGGCATCCAGGGCGTCCAGCAAGTCCTCCACGCCCTGGCCCCGCCCGGCGGAGAGGCCCACCACCGGCACCCCCAGCCGCCGGGAGAGGGCCGCCAAATCCAGCTGTACCCCCCGCCGCTGCGCCTCATCCAGCAGGTTGACGCAGATAAGGCCGCGCCCGGTCAGCTCCAGAATCTGCAGGGCCAGGAGCAGGTTGCGCCGGAGGCAGGTGGCGTCGCAGACCACCACCGCATCCGACCCGCCGAAGCAGAGAAAATCCCGGGCCGCCTCTTCCTCTGCAGAGCGGGCCTCCAGGCTGTAGGCCCCTGGGATGTCCACAAAGGTATAGGCCCGCCCCGGCAGGGCGCAGGGCCCATAGGCGCTGCCCACAGTCTTGCCCGGCCAGTTGCCCGTGTGCTGGTGCATGCCTGTGAGCAGGTTAAACAGGGTGCTCTTTCCCACATTGGGGTTCCCCGCCAGGGCGACGAGGGCATCCCCTTCCCGGCGCTTGACAACGCCGTCCACCTCCCCGGCGGCGCGGCCCATGGAGCGGTTGGTCAGTCCCATAACGCATATCACCTCAAAGCAGTCTATGCACCTTTTCCCGCCCAGGTGTGAGAAAAACGCCCCGCCGCCTTGCGAAAAGCGCCGGGACATGCTTTAATGGAAAAAGAACCCCGGAAACACCGGGACAAGGAGGGCTCTCCATGGAGCGATGCCTGCAAATCATTTATAAAGCTGCCTTTCTGGCCGCGGGAATTCTCCTCGCCTGGGTGCTGATTGCGGAAAACAGCGCCCTGGGGGCCTTTCTCTGCGGCCTCGGCTTCACCGCCGTCCTGGTCTGGGCCGCCCTGAAATGGGAAATCCCCCGTTTCGGCCTCTGGCTCTTTCTTTTGATTTTTGCCTCCCGGCTGGCGTTTGTCCTGTGCATCCAGACCCCGGTGCAGAGCGACTTTGCCGCCCTGCTGGAGGCCGCCACGCAGTGGTCCTCGGGCGAGTTTTCCTTCCTGGAGGACAGCTATTTCCAGCTCTATCCCTATCAGCTCCCCTTTGTAGCCCTGGAGGCGCTGCTGCTCTGTCTCTCCGGCGGGAGCGTGTTTTTCCTGAAAATTGTCAACTGCCTCTTTGTGGCGGGCAGCGGCTTTTTCCTCTATGCATTTGCGCAGATCCTCTTCTCCCGCCGGGCCGCCCAGGCGGCGGGGGCGGCCTTCCTCTGCACCTTTTCCTACGCCTGCCTGGTAACGGTTTTGACAAACCAGCACGCCGCCGCCTTTTTCGCCCTGCTGGGCTTTTATCTGCTGGTCTCCCCCCGGCTGGAAAAGCTGGGGCTGGGGCGCTATGCCCTCACGGGAGCCTCCCTGGGCGTCAGCGCCCTGCTCCGTCCGGAGGGGGCCATTTTGCTGACGGGGCTGGGGGCCTTTGCCCTCTTTTCCCTCCTCCGGCGCCGCCGGGCGTGCTGGCCCTGGGGCGTGCTCGCCGCCGCCCTTACCCTGGGCTGCTATTTTCTGACCACGGCGCTGGCCGGCTGGTGCTTTGACGCCGCCGGGTTCACGGCAAACGGCCTGAGCAGCCCCAACCCCCTGTGGAAGTTCGTCCTGGGGCTGAACGCCAGCAGCGGCGGCGCCTACTCCTACGAGGACGCCGCGGCGCTGAACGCCCTGATGGCCCAATATGGCGGCGTCACAGACGCCGTCCTCTCCTGGGAAAAGGAGCTGATTGCAAGCCGGCTCCAGGCCGGCCCCGGCGCCCTGTTCTCCCTGGCATTGGAAAAGCTGGGGAGTCAGTGGACAGACATCGCCTATTACTGGAGCACCGGACACATGAATGGGGACGCCGCCCTGGGCCCCATTACGCTGAACACCGCCCTTCGCTGGCTGAGCGGCGGGGAGCAGGGGCTCCGCCTGGGCCTGCTGGCGCTGTCCGCCCTCGGGCTTATGCCCTTCCGGCAGTGCATCGAGCCGAAGAAGCTGCTGCCCGGTTTCGTCTTTTTTGCCGCCTTCTGTGCATTCCTGCTGGTGGAGGTGCAGGGCCGCTACAGCTATCTGCCCCTGCTCTTCCTCTACGCCGCCGCTGCCGGGGGCGTAGATACCCTTGCCGCATGGAGGAGGAAACGCCATGACACCCTTTCCTGAAAAATTCGCCCGCTTTGTCCAAAAGGCGGTTTTTGCGCTCTTTGCCCTGCTGGCTCTGGCCGTATTGGCCCTCTTCATCCTGGGCCGGCTGGAGCGCAGCTATGTCTATCTCTTTTCCCTGGCGGGCGCGGCGGCGTGCCTAATTGCCGCCGCCCTTTTCTGCCGCTTCCGGGAGAAGATTGCCCCGCTTTTCGCGCGGCGGTGGGTGTTCTGGGCGCTTCTCATTCTCTGCCTGGCCGTCAAGCTGGGCTGGGTGCTCCTGGCCCCGACAGTGGTGCCCGCAGACGCCCAGACCTTTCACTACCTGGCCGCGGAACTGAGCGCCTCCTGGCAGATTGACCAGGGGAGCTATCTGCCCCACTATGTGGCTGTCTTTCCCCATATTTTCGGCTACAGCTCTTTCCTCAGTGTATTCTACGCCCTCTTCGGCGCGGACACCCAGGTAGCCGCCCTTGCCAATGTCGCCCTCAGCCTCGGGACGGGCGCGTGCATTTTCTGCCTCTGCCGGCAGCTCACCGGCAGCCGCGCCTGCGCCGCTGTGGGGCTGCTCCTCTGGACGGTCTTCCCCTCCCAAACCATTTACAATATGTACGCCTTCTCCGAGCCCTGGTATACCTTCCTGCTCTTTTTGAGCGCCTGCGTTTTCTGCGCCCTGGGCCGGGACTTTGCCCAGCGTCCCCTGTGGAAGAGCCTCCTGCTCGCCGGCGCGGGCGGGGCCATCCTAGTTCTCGTCAATGCCGCCCGGCCCATTGCCGCCATTGTGCTAATTATGCTCTTTGTCTGGCTCTTTCTCTGCAACCGCCTGGATGCCGGCGCCCGTGCCCTCCTCCGCCGGACCGCGGTGCTGGCAGCGGTACTGGCAGTCTACCTCCTGGGCGGCGCCCTCAACAGCGCGCTGCTGGAGGCCCGGATTGGGGAGGCTCCCGCCTCCTCCGTGGGCTACAGCCTGGCGGTGGGCTTCAACGCTGAGAGCGGCGGGGCCTGGAACAGCGCTGACGGGGAGACCCTCAGCGCCCTGATGGAGGCCTCGGAGCCCTTTGACGCCCAGGCAGTCCAGGAGGCCATGGGCGATCTGGCCCGGGAGCGGATTACCAGCGGGGGTATCAACTGGCCGAAATTCCTGGCCGGCAAGCTGAACATTCTCTGGAGTTCAGACGCCGCCTGCGTCACCACCTACGGCGGGACAGACTTTCCCCATGCTATGACCGGCCAGATTCTCTGCGAGGCATTTCATCTGGCTCTGTGGGCCCTGGGGCTCTGGGCTGCGCTGCTGGGCCTCCGGGGGCGGCTGGCGGGGCTATGGTGCCTGCCGGGGCTGTTTATCCTGGGCCTCACCTGCGCTCAGCTCCTGGTAGAAGTGGCCGGGCGGTACCACTATGCCGGCGCCGCCGCCCTGGTGCCCCTGGCCGCCGCGGCCCTCTTCCCGCACCGGAAGCCCACTCCAGCCAGCGGGGAAAATTGTACATTGCCATCCATATAGCTTTGTGATAAGATAAAATTAGCATTTCCCAAAACCAAAAAGAGAGGGAGTACATATGATGAAGAACAGCAAGCGCCTTTTGTCTTTTCTCCTGTGCCTCATTCTGGCACTGGGCCTTTTTCCCGCTTCCGTCCTGGCGGCGGGGATTCCCTTCCGGG
>CAZRNK010000201.1:0-4507 GCA_964601435.1 uncultured Oscillospiraceae bacterium
GATTCAGGTCAATACCCTGCGCACTACCCAGGCGGATTTGGAGGCGCGCCTGGCGGAGGAAGGGATTTCTGCCCGGCCCCATCCCTGGCTGGAAAACTGTCTGCTGTTGCCCAAAACCGGGAACCTGACTGCGCTGACCTCCTTTCAGGAGGGGGCCTTTTATGTGCAGGATGCGGCGGCCAGGCTGGCAGTGCTTGCCTCCGGGGTAAAGGCGGGAGACACGGTCCTGGATGCCTGTGCCGCACCGGGGGGCAAAAGTTTTGCCGCCGCGATTCAGATGGAGAATACGGGACACATCCTCTCCTGTGACCTGCATAAGGGGAAGCTGGGCCGCGTGGCCCAGGGGGCGCAGCGCCTGGGGATTTCCATTGTGGAGACCCGGGTTCTGGACGCCAGAAGCCCGGAGGCCCTGGGGATCTTTGACACAGTGCTGGCGGATGTGCCCTGCTCCGGCCTGGGCGTAATTCGCAAAAAGCCGGATATCCGCTACAAAGAGCCACAGGCGCTGGCGGCTCTGCCGGATATTCAGCTGGCGATTTTGCGCAATGTCGCCGGATATGTCCGCCCCGGCGGGGTGCTGCTCTATGCCACCTGTACCTTGCTCCGGCGGGAAAATGAGGACGTCGTTGCCGCCTTCCTGCAGGAAAATTCCGATTTTGCGCCGGAGGCATTTCCGCTGCCGGGGCCGGTGGGAATGTGTGCGGCTGGGGAAGTGACCCTGTGGCCGCAGCACTATGGAACGGACGGATTTTTTATTGCGAAGCTGCGCAGGGCGCTTTGATGAATCATAGGGGTGTGGGACAAGGATGACGGAGATGGAAAAGCGGGATATCAAATCCCTGCTGCCGGAGGAACTCTCGGCAGAGCTTGCGGCAATGGGGGAACCGGCCTTCCGGGCTGGGCAAATCTTTACCTGGCTGAGACGGGGCTGCGGTTCCTTCGATGAGATGACCAACCTCTCGAAGGCGACCCGAGCCAAGCTCTCCCAGCAGTTTTCCCTCTCGGCGCCTGTACGGCTGCAAAAACAGGTTTCCGCGCAGGACGGGACGGTGAAATACCTCTGGGGTCTGGCAGACGGGAACGCTGTAGAGACGGTGGTCATGCGCTACAGGCATGGCAACACGGTGTGCATCTCCACACAGGTGGGCTGCCGCCAGGGCTGCGCCTTCTGCGCCTCCACCATCGGCGGACTGATTCGCAACCTGCGCGCATCGGAAATGTTGGACGAGGTGCTTTTTTCCGAAAAAGACAGCGGGCTGAAATTGAGCAACATTGTGCTGATGGGCATTGGGGAGCCGCTGGACAATTTTGATGAAGTCGTGCGCTTCCTACACCTCGTTAACCATCCTCAGGGCCGCAACATTGGCATGCGGCACATTTCCCTCTCCACCTGCGGCCTGACAGAAAAATTTGACAAACTGGCCGACCTTAATTTACAATTGACTTTATCAGTGTCGCTCCATGCCCCGGACGATGAGACGCGAAGCCGTCTGATGCCGGCCAACCGTGGGCGGGGAGTGGACGAACTGATGGCGGCCTGCGCCCGGTATACCAGGCGGACGGGCCGGCGGATATCCTTTGAGTATGCAATGATTGACGGCGTCAATGATACAGCCTATCATGCCCATCTCTTGGCCAAACGGGTAAAGGCGGTGGGCGGACATGTCAATCTGATTCCACTGAACCATGTGGAGGAGCGGCCGTTCCGCCCTTCCACTGCCGGACATCAGCGGGCATTTATACAGATTCTGGAGCAGGCGGGCGTCAACGTCACCGTCCGGCGGCGGCTGGGCAGCGATGTGGACGCTTCCTGCGGCCAGCTTCGGAGAAAACAGGCAAATCAAACCAATGCGGAGGGGCTATGAAGGGATATGGCGTAACAAATAAGGGCAAGGTCCGCAAGGACAACCAGGACAGCTATATGCTGGAGATGCTGACGGACAAGGATGGCGCCATTTTTGTCGTCTGCGACGGCATGGGCGGAGCCAAGGCTGGCGGCGTTGCCAGCAGCATGGCGGCCAACATATTCATGGCCCATGTGGAGAGCTGTCTCCAGGAGGCGGAGGACGGACGTCCCCTGGCGGAAATTGCCCGGGAAGCCGCTGTGGAAGCCAACCGCGTCGTATATGCGCGTTCCCAGAGTGATTCGGACTGCCGGGGAATGGGTACGACGCTGGTGGGCGCCATCGTTATGGGCGAACAGGTTGTGGTAGCCAATGTAGGGGACAGCCGCGCCTATCTGCTCTCGGGGGAGACCATCTCCAGAATCACGCGGGACCACTCCTTTGTGGAGGAGCTGGTCAGCAGTGGAGAGATTACGCCCGAGGAGGCCCGCACACACCCCAGGAAAAATCTGATTACCCGCGCGCTGGGGGTTGAACCCCAGGTGCTGTGCGATATATTCACACCGGAGCTGCATTCGGGGGACATGCTGCTGTTTTGCAGCGATGGACTGAGCAATCTGGTTACGCCGGAGGAGATTCTGGACGCCCGGCACCAGACAAGGAAGCTCAACACCCTGTGCAGGCAGCTGATGAAGTTGGCTCTGGAGCGGGGCGCACCGGACAATGTGACGGTGGCCGTGCTGGAGCGCTGATTCTGAGCGCGCCAACATCCGTTTGGAGGAAGAACGATGGACAATAGTATGGATAAATACTTGGGCCAGATGCTGGATAACCGCTATGAACTCCTGGAGGTCATTGGCTCCGGGGGCATGGCGGTGGTGTACAAAGCCCTCTGCCACCGGCTGAACCGGTATGTGGCGGTGAAAATCCTCCGGGACGACATGGCTATGGATGAGGAATACCGCCGCCGCTTTGAGACGGAGTCCCGGGCGATTAGCATGCTGAGCCACCCCAATATCGTTGCGGTCTATGACGTCAGCAAGACAGACAACCCCATGTACATTGTCATGGAGCTGGTAGACGGCATCACCCTCAAGCAGTATATGACCAAGCGCGGCGCCCTGAGCTGGAAGGAGGCCCTGCATTTTTCCACCCAGATTGCAAAGGCGCTCTCCCACGCCCATGGGAAAGGGATTATTCACCGGGACATCAAGCCCCACAATATTATGCTGGCAAAAGACGGCGTGATTAAAGTGGCGGACTTTGGCATTGCCCGGCTTCAGGATACCCAGAATACCCTCATCAACCAGGAGGCCCTGGGCAGCGTGCACTATATTTCCCCGGAGCAGGCCAAGGGGGAGGTAGTGGATGCCCGGACGGACATTTATGCCCTGGGGGTCGTGATGTACGAGATGCTCACCGGCCAGCTCCCCTTTGAGGGGGACAGCGCTGTCTCCATCGCGGTGCAGCATATCAACGCCATCCCGCTCCAGCCGCGGGATTTGAATCCGGATATTCCGCCCGCTCTGGAGGCCATCACGATGAAGGCCATGAACCCCAATATCGAGGAGCGCTATCAATCCGCCGAGGAGCTGCTGGAGGATTTGGAGAACTTTCGGCTCAATCAGACGGTCTCTGCAACGCCTGCCGTTGCGCAGGAGGATGCGTTGGTAGGCGGGGACGACGATGTGGGGGACGGGTATCGGATTATCCCGGATGTGCGGCCCATCAGCCGCAGTGGAGAGCTCAATTATGAGCAGTATGTCCGCCGGCGCCGTCGCTCCAAAAAGGTCAGCATGCTCTCCGGGTTCTTCATTGTCCTGGTTTTTATGATTGCGGTTTTTGTATTTCTGTGGAATTTCTTTATCCGGGATATTTTTGCCGATTCGGAGCATATCAGCATCCCGAACTTTGTAGGGAGCAACTATGAGGACATTATCAACAATGTAGAGTTCCAGGAAATTTTCAATTTCCGTGTGGTTTATGCGCCGGATTCCCAGTACGACGAAGGGATTATCATCTCCCAGAACCCGGAGGCGGAGGACACCCGCGCCCTGACCAGCAGCGGCATCGATGTGACGCTGACGGTGAGCTCCGGCATCCAGATGGTGCGCATTCCCAATGTAGTTAACTGGGACTACCGGGACGCCATTATTGAGCTGGAGGGGTTGGGGCTCACTGTGGAGCCGGAAACGGTGGCAAGTGATACCATTACGAAGGATTATGTTATCAGCACAAACCCGGCATCCGGAGAGGAGCTGCCCATGGGCAGCACAATCTATGTGACCATCAGCGGCGGGCCAACGATTAACACAGTGACCATGCCGGATTTGGTTGGGGATAACCAGAGCAGCGCCATTGCGGAGCTGGAGAGCCTGAGTCTCACCGTCGGCAGCATTACCTGGGAGGCCAGCAGTGAATATGCCTATGGAGAAGTCACCTGGCAGAGCATCGAGCCGGGTGAAGAGGTGGAGGAACTCACGAAGGTGTATCTCCGGGTTTCCTCCGGCCCCGCTCAGGAGGAAGAGAGCCCCTCGCCTTCGCCTACAGAGGCGCCGCCTGCGACTACGCCGGTGGTGACCACCCCCACTGTAACGGACCCGCCGGCCACGACGCCGGCTGTGACAGACCCGCCTGCCGTGACGAACCCGCCAGACCCCACT
>CAZRNK010000202.1:0-2360 GCA_964601435.1 uncultured Oscillospiraceae bacterium
GAAAATCGCAAAGATGGCCCGCATTGCTGGAATCGCATTTTCGGAGTACGGAGGTGACAGGGATGGCCTATAACCGGTATCGGGGCAACACCGGCCGAGTAGAGCATGTACCGGATGCCGCCCCTGTCCCCAACCGGCAGCGGCCCGGCATTTCGCCGGCGCTCCAGGAGGGGCAGCGGCACGCCAACCTGCCCGATGCCCGGCGGAGCGCACCCCGCCAGCCCCAAGGACGGCCGCCGGGGCCGCTGGCCGCGCTGGGCGACTCCCTGGGCGGCATTTTACAGAAGCTGTCCCCGGGAGAGCTGGAGACAGAGGACTGGCTCCTGCTGCTCATTTTATATCTGATGTATCGGGAGAGCGGCGACACGGAGCTGCTCCTGATTATGGCGGCCATGTACCTGTTTTAATTTGGAGGTGTGAACAGCTCCTCTTCAACGGACACGCCCTCGGTCAGGCTGTCGGTAGTCAGCGCATAAATCAGCGTGTCCCCATCATAGATGTTTGCGCCGATGAGCAGGCCGCTGTCCACGGCGATATAGACCTCATAGGAATAGCCCAGTTCCCCGGCAGTGTAGGCTACATAGACGCAGGATTTTCCCGTAAAATCCACATAGCCGGCGCGGGTAATAGCATCGGCGTCCAGAGCCAAAATATCCTCATAGGTGGGCGCGCCCTGGAGCACATCGGCGCTGTAGGCACCGGTATCCCTGCGGGGGGCCTCATATACTGCGTCCTGGCCGCTGTACCATATCCACATGGTGTCCCCATCCAGGAGGACATTCCGGGTGCCTGCCTCCGAAACGGAGATGCTCCGGATACTGTCGCCCAGAACCCAGAGGCTGATGACGGATGCGCTCGTCTGCGTGCCGGCATAGGTGGTAACGCTGGCGGTCTGAGTATAGCTCTCCAGCCGCTCCATGACAGAGAGGACGGACTGGACTGTGTCCGGGTTAATTTCCGCCTTCAGCTGGGTGACGCCGTCGCCCTCTTCCTCATCCCCGCTTGCCTGGTGCTCCGCTGCGGCGGTGGGCAGCACCACGGCCGGCGTGTCCTCCCCGCTGTCCTGAAGAAAATAGATGACAGCGAGCACAAGCAGGAGGGCCAGGAGGAAGAGAATGCTGTATAAAAGGATTCGCTTCATTTTTGCGCTCATGGCCGGAACACCTCCGGCGGGGCCTGGGTGAACCCAAAGTGATACAGAATTGCCTCCGCAATCCGGCGGCTGGCCTGGCCGTCCCCATAGGGGTTTACGGCCTGGGACATCTGGCGGTAGGCCGCTGCGTCTGTGAGCAGAGTCCGGGCCAGGGAGAGGATTCCCGCCGTTTCCACGCCGGCCAGCCGGGCAGTGCCTGCGGCAATGGCCTCGGGCCGTTCCGTCTCCCGGCGCAGGACAAGCACCGGCTTGCCCAGGGCGGGGGCCTCCTCCTGGAGCCCGCCGGAGTCGGTGAGCACCAGGGTGCTCCGGGCCAGCAGGCGGTGCATCTCAATGGGGTCCAGGGGCTCGATGCAGTGGATATTGGGGATGCCTGCCAATACTTGCGCTGCTGCCCGGACCGTGGGGCTCAGGTGGACAGGGTAGATAATCTCCACATCGGGAAACTCTGCCGCCAGGGCGGCCACAGCGGCGAAAATGGCGGCCATGGGGCGGCCGTAATTCTCCCGGCGGTGGCAGGTCATGGTGATGAGCCGCCGGCCGGACTGAGCCAGCTCCTGGAGAAGGGGGCTGGAAAAGCGGCCGTCGCCCACCGTATAGGCCATGGCGTCGATGACGGTGTTTCCGGTGACAAAAATGCCGTCTGTGATGCCCTCGGCGCGGAGATTTTCCGCGTTCTGGGCTGTAGGGGCGAAATGGAGCTCTGCTAGACGCCCCACCAAGGCGCGGTTCATTTCCTCCGGGAAGGGATTGTAACGGTCGCCGGTGCGCAGCCCCGCCTCCACATGGCCCACCGGAATTTTCGCATAATAGGCGGCAAGGGCGCCGGAAAAGGTGGTGGTGGTATCCCCGTGGACCAGGACAAGCTGGGGCGCGCAGGTTAAGTAGACCTGCTCCAGCCCGTTCAGGGCCCGGGTGGTGATACCCGAGAGGGACTGCCCCGGCTCCATGATGTCCAAATCGTAGTCTGCTGTCAGGTGGAAGCAGTCCATGACGCTGTCGAGCATCTCCCGGTGCTGGGCAGTGACGCAGACGCGGCAGTCAAACTCCGCCCGGCGCTGCAGCTCCAGGACCAGGGGGGCCATTTTGATGGCCTCCGGCCGGGTGCCGAAGACGGCGAGGACCTTGAGTTTATCCATGGCTGTCCTCCTCTCCGGCCCGGGAATCCGGCGCTTTGCCGGGCTCCGGCGAGGCGGCGTGGGGTTCT
>CAZRNK010000202.1:2460-4489 GCA_964601435.1 uncultured Oscillospiraceae bacterium
CCGTGGGGATGGAGGGTCCGGACAATAAAAATGCCCACGATGACCGCGATGCAGAAGTCCACAATCAGCAGCAGGAACTTGATTTCACTGGTGGTGACCAGGATGACGGCGGTGAGGCCGAAGATGGCGCTGATGGCATAGAGGATGGCCACCGCCTGCTTCTGGCTCAGGCCCATGTCAATGAGCCGGTGGTGGAAATGTCCCCTGTCCGGGTGCATGGGGCTCTGGCCCCGGAGCAGCCGGCGGAAGAAGGCGAAAACCGTGTCCAGCAGGGGCACTGCCAGGGCCAGAAGAGGGACAATGAAGGTGACAATGGCGTAAAACTTAAACAGGCCCAGTACGGAGGTAGTGGCCAGCACATAGCCCAAAAGCAGGGCGCCCGTGTCCCCCATGAAGATTTTTGCCGGGTTCAGGTTATAGGGGATGAAGCCGATGCAGGCCCCGGCCAGGGCGGCCAGGATAATGGCCACATTTCCGTCGGAAACCAGGAGGGCAACCACCAGCATGGTAATGGAGCTGATGGTGGAGACGCCGCAGGCCAGCCCGTCCAGGCCGTCAATCAGGTTGACGCTGTTGGTGATGGCCACAATCCAGATAATGGTCACCGGGATGGAGAGCGCCCCCAGGACCAGGTGCTCTGTGTCGCTGAATACGATGGGGTTCATGACCACCTCGATGACAACGCCGTGGAGCACCGCAATCAGCGCGGCGACAATCTGCAAAATAAACTTGACCCAGGCGTTTAGGGAGACCACGTCGTCAATGGCCCCCATGGCCACAATCAGGACGGCCCCCAGCAAAATCCCCTGTACCTGCCGGTTGATGTCGGCAAAGAGGACCACGCTCAGGAGGAAGCCCAGAAAGATGGCCAGCCCCCCCATCCGGGGGATGGGGTGGTCGTGGACACGCCGGGCTTCCCCGGGCATGTCGATGGCCCCCACCTTCTGGGCAAAGCTCTTGACGATGGGGGTCATAGCGAAGCTGATAACCAGGGCAACTACCAGGGCCAGCAGAACCTGTATCCATAATTCCATATTTGAAAGCATAACGTCCAGTTGAAAAAGCATAAAGCAACAGCTCCTGTCTGCCGGGGCGCGCAGGCCCCGGAAAACGGTGTTGTGTGGGTGCGGCGGAAAGCCGCGGCTGTATTATTTCTTGGCTTCGAAACCAATCTTTTTATACACCTTCCGCAGGGTGCGGCTGGCGGTACGGGCAGCCTTCTCCGCCCCGGTGCGGCACAGCTCCTCCAGATACCCCTTGTCGGCCATGATGCGGGTGGCCTCCTCCCGGATGGGGCGCAGCGTCTCGATGACGGCGTCGCCCACGGCGGGCTTGAAGGCACCGTAGCCCTTCCCGGCAAATTCCGATTCCACCTCTGCAAAGGTCTTGCCGGTGCAGGCGGCATAGATGGAGATGAGGTTGGACACGCCGGGCTTTTCCGCCGGGGCATAGCGGACGCAGTTCTCCGTGTCGGAGTCGGTAATGGCCCGCTTGAATTTCCGCTGGATGTCCTCGGGCTTCTCCATGAGAAAGACGCAGCCCTCGGGCATGGATTTGCTCATTTTGCTGTCCGGGGCGCTCAGGCTCATAATCCGGGCGCCCACCTCGGGGATATAGGGCTCGGGGATTTTGAAGGTCTCACCGTAGAGGTTGTTAAAGCGCTGGGCCACATCCCGGGTGAGCTCCACGTGCTGCTTCTGGTCCTCGCCCACGGGGACAAAGTCCGGCTGATAGAGGAGGATGTCCGCCGCCATCAGGGCGGGGTAGGTGAAGAGGCCGCCGTTGATGTTCTCCGCGTGCTTGGCCGCCTTGTCCTTGAACTGGGTCATGCGGCTGAGCTCGCCGAACATGGTATAGCAGTTTAAGACCCAGCCCAGCTCCGCGTGCTCATGGACATGGCTCTGGATGAACAGGGTGTTTTCCTCCGGGTCCAGGCCGCAGGCGATGTACAGCGCCAGCTGCTCCAGGGTGCGGCGGCGCAAATCGGCGGGGTTCTGGCGCACCGTGATGGTGTGCATGTCTGCCATGA
>CAZRNK010000203.1:0-4449 GCA_964601435.1 uncultured Oscillospiraceae bacterium
GCCCGCAGGCGGAAAACATTCTTTTGGGTACTTTTCTTGCAGGAGCAAGAAAAGGCTAATTCCTCTCCCCGCTAATGGGTGGAGTCCTTTTTGGCGATACGCCAAGTATACCACACATCCACGCCGGCCGTCACCAATACAACGCCCAGGAAAACCAAAATGCACACCATCCCCTTGGTCAGCAGGCTTGCCGCCACCGTAATCCCCCCTGCAAGCATAAAAGAAATGCCGCCGAAGCGCTGGCTCCTTTTCCAGGCATCTTCGCTGGACATGCTCCAGGGCGTCCGCAGTCCCGCCAGAGAATTTCGCCGCAGCTTCGGCATCAGATTGCCGCAGACGATGAGCAAAATCCCAAAAAAGACGCCCAGTACCTGGCCCAAATCCACGGCCATGGCAAAGATGTCCGTCACCTGGGCCGCGCTGGTGTAGAGGAAATAATAGGTCAGCACATTGAAAAGCACCAGGCAGAGGATGCCGGACACAAGGGTAATGCGCACATTATTGGTGCCCGCCTTCTCCTGCCGCCCGGACAGCCAGGCCACAAGCAGCATTACACCGCCAAAGACAAGGGTGATTGCGGGGAAAAGCAGTGCGGTGTACTTGCTCCCCCACCGGTCTACTTCCCCGGAAAAGCCATAATGGGCGGGAATCTCCTCAGGCAGCCCGGGCAGCACAAGCAGCGTGACAACCAGCGGCAGCACCATGAAAATCCCATAGGCCACCAGCTTACCGCGCATTTTCTTCTTCATTTTCTTTCCCTCCCCGCAGGTTTCCCATCCAGAGGATGGCCTCGTCCAGCACCGACAGGTTCAGTTCATAGTAAATAAAGTTTTTATACCGCGTTTCGTAGATGAGCTCCGCCTTTTTCAGCTTGGCCAGATGATAGGAGAGCGCCTGGGGCGTCATGCCCAGGGCCGCAGCCAGCTCGCCGGAGCTTATCTTCCCCGCCTTCAGCTTCAGGAGAATCCTCCGCCTGGTTTCATCCGCCAGCGCCGCCAGAATCTCATGAATGGCCACAGCCCTCCCCCCAATCTATTTCAATTTTTCTTTAAATAGATTCTATCAGCCTACAATCCCCTTTGTCAAGAGCTATTTCAAATTACTTTTAAATAGCTTTCAAAGAAGCGGCTATATCCGCTCCCTCTTAAATACGGGCAAAACTCTAGGCTGAAGCGCCGCGAAAACCCACAAAAATACCCGCCCGCTGACAGTCTGAATGCTATCAACGGGCGGGGGCACTTAACCAGCCAATCATGACGGAAAGCTCAGGACGTTGAGACGTTGAAAAGCTCCAAGCTGACCCGAACAGGTGTGTCTTCTATAACATCTACGGCTAACAACAGCAAATTGCGTACATTCTCGCCAGCCTCTGCCTCCCATTCATACATCCTGCTGGTATATGGAGAGCCAGAGCCTGGCTCCTCCACTTCCTGTTCTTCATATTCTGCCTCGCCAAACGCCTCCGTCAGAGCGGCCAGCATGGCCTGCACTTTTTCTTCCAAATTGTCCGTCAGCGGAGGGCGGCTCAAAACTAAGCTCACATGGTTCAAAACACCGTCTGTCACAGGGCCGGCTGCCGTAAAACTGGGGAAAAACCGAATCTCCATATCCTCCAGTGACCATACGTACCAGAGTTCTGAATCCAGTTCCCCAAAAACAGGCAGTTTGGATATTCCGGTTTGCCAAAACTTCATCCGCAGTAATCCCCCATGGCAACGGCGCGAATGAAAAAACTGCCTTTTCCGAATCATATAAATCCGCTGTGGTAAAGGTGATTACCACAGCCGAGTCGTCTACCTCAAAGTTCCGGGTAAGCGGGGGACGCTCAGTTGCCTGGGCAGGTGTCTCTGTTTCCGGCGCGGAGGTTTGCGCTGCGGCCTCGGTTTCGGCAGGTACGGCCGCGGAGCTCTGAACCGGCATAGCTGGGGCCTCTGTCTCTGCCACATCTGCGGCCACGCACCCCGTCAGCAATAACAGGGCGGCATAGCAGCAAATACAAAAGCGTGTCATTTAATCTCCTCCAAATCTGCATTTTATATGCACACAAAGCGGATTTGCAAAACACTGCTATAAGCCCTATCACAGCATTGATATTACATCAAAACCACCAAAACCTCTCTTATATCTTAAAGAAAATGCGCTTTCTCTATAATTATAGCAGAAAGGTTTTCAAATGCCCATTGCTAACTCGTACAATTCCTTACACTATGATTTATTTACATTGACCGTTTTTATGACTTTTCCTCCGGAATCAGGTGTACATTCAGGTGATTATAAGTCATCTCAATCCCATGGGCGGCAAAGCGCTCCCCTACCCGCTCATTCAGGGCGTAGTACACATCCCAGTAATCGTCATTGGGTACCCAGGCCCGGAGGATATACTCCACGGCGCTGTCCCCATAGGCGCTCAGGGCCGCAAAGGGGGCCGGCTCGGACAAAATGCGCCCGTCCCCCGCTACAGCCTCCAGGAGGGCGGCCTTCACCGTCTCCGGCCGGGCGTCATAGGAAACCTGGAGACGCATGTCAATGCGCCGGTTGGCCTCCTGGCTGTAGTTGATAATCTTGGAGGAGGTCACCTCGCTGTTGGGGATATAGATGCACTTGTTGTCCACGGTGTCCACTGTGGTGTGAAACAGCCCAACCTCCTTCACCTTTCCGGAGACGCCCCCCAGCTCAACAAAGCTCCCGGCCACAAAGGGCTTGGTGGCCAGAATCGTCATGCCGGAGAACAAATTGGCCAGGATGTCCTGGAGGGCAAGGGACAGCGACAGGCTCACCACACTGAGCACCGCCACCAGGGATGCGGTGGAAATGCCCAATGCGTCCGCCACAATGATGACCATCAACGCCCACAGGCCAAACCGGAGAATTTGATAGACAAAGCTCCGCAGCCCCTTTTCCAGCTTGGTGCGCTCCAGAGCCCGCCGGACCAGGCGGGTGATAATCTTAAAGAGGACGACGCACAGCGCCGCTGTCAGCAGCGCGGAAACCAGCGTCGCCAGGGAAAACTGGCCAATTGAGATTTTTTCCAGGGATTCAAAAAAGCCTTCCATGCATTTTCCTCCTTCTCATACCGGAGCAGGCGGTTTTTCGCCATTATAGCACAGACAGAGAAAATGGGAAAACTTTTTTGCCAAACGGGGAAATTATGGTATACTTGCCCTGATACCTGCTCTGGGACACCTGCCGGGGCGGGCCAGAACCTACTTATAAAAAAGGAGCGAGCCATATGCAGCTTAAAATTGGCGCACTGGGCCGGGCGGAGGCCCTTGTCACGGACGAAAACACCGCCATCGCCGCCGGGAGCGGCTCCCTGCCCGTCTTTGCAACCCCGGCCCTGGCGGCCCTGATGGAAAAAGCGGCCTGCGCCGCCGTGGCCGCCGCCCTGGAGGACGGGGAGAGCACTGTGGGCACCAGCCTCTCCATTGCCCACACCTCCGCTACCCCGGTGGGGCTAAAGGTCTGGGCGGAGGCCACGGTCACGGAAGTGCAGGGGCGGAGCATCACCTTCGCCGTCACCGCCGGGGACGAGGCCGGCCCCATTGGCTCGGGCACCCACCAGCGGGTCTGCATCGATGGGGCTCGTTTTCTGGAAAAGTGCCGGAAAAAGCTGTCCTAAAGCCGCCCCAGGGCCGCGGTAATCAGGCACAGCGCCGCACCGCAGGCTGTTGGAATCGCGGCGGCGGCCAGCATGTATTTCACCCCGCCCGCCTCCTTGCGCACTATCAGCAGGGTTGTGGAGCAAGGCCAGTGGAAAACGGTAAACAGCAGCGTGCACATGGCTGTCACCGCTGTCCAGCCGTTGGCAGCCAGGATGGCGTGCAGCTCTGCCAGGGAGCCGTAGTCTATGAGGCTGCTGCCGGAGAGGTAGCCCATCAGCATAATGGGCACCACAATCTCATTGGCCGGCAGGCCCAGGATAAAGGCTAGGAGGATAACGCCATCCAGCCCCAGAAGCCGGCCCAGCGGGTCTAAAAATGCGGCGCAGGCGTCCAGGACGCTCCCCGCCCCAACCTGGAGGTTGGCCAGGGCCCAGATGAGCAGCCCCGCCGGGGCCGCCACCCGGACGGCCCGCCCCAGGACAAACAGCGTCCTGTCCAAAATGGAGCGGAGCAGGATGTCCCCGATTTTGGGCTTGCGGTAGGGCGGCAGCTCCAGGGTAAAGGAGGAGGGTATGCCCCGGAGCCAGGTCTTGGACAAAATCCAGGACACGGCAAAGGTGGCGCCCACCCCCAGGAGGATAAAACCCGTCACCAGCAATGCCGGGAGGGCCCCGCCCCCCGCCCCGGCAAAAAAGACGGTGCTCAGGGCGATGAGGGTGGGAAAGCGCCCGTTGCAGGGGATGAGGGCGTTGGTGAGCATGGCAATCAGCCGCTCCCGGGGGCTGTCAATAATCCGGCAGCCCACCACCCCCGCCGCGTTGCAGCCCAGGCCCATGCACATGGTCAG
>CAZRNK010000204.1:0-4443 GCA_964601435.1 uncultured Oscillospiraceae bacterium
CGAACACGGAGGGATACAGCCGGTCCGGGTCCAGGCCCACCCACTCCGGGCTGGTGAGGAACTCCCAGGCCCAGTGGATGGCTTCCTTTTTGAAGTAGTCGCCGAAGGAGAAGTTGCCCAGCATCTCAAAGTAGGTACCGTGGCGGGCAGTTTTGCCGATGTTTTCAATGTCGCCGGTGCGGATGCACTTCTGGCAGGTGGTCACCCGGTGGCGCGGGGGCTCCTGCTCCCCCGTGAACCAGGGCTTCATGGGCGCCATGCCGCTGTTGATGAGCAGCAGCGATGCGTCGTTTTGGGGGATGAGGGAAAAGCTGGGCAGGCGCAGATGGCCCTTTGTCTCAAAAAAGGCCAGGAACATCTCCCGCAGCTCATTCAGCCCAAAGGGCTTGGGGTCTTTCATAACAATCAGCCTCCGTATGTGCAGCCCGCCGGCGGCAGGCCAGAAATTTCAATTTGCCCGGGTGCGCCGGGCGCCCGCCTCCTCCCGGGGCAGGGGACAAAAAAATCGTCCCCGGACAGGGACGAAAGACATGTTTTCGCGGTACCACCCTGATTACGCCCACTTGGGACGCAGCGCATGTCATCCGGTAACGTGGATGGGCCGTCCCGGTCTCCCGGGCCGCTCAGAAGTGGCCTGGACTGCCCCCGAGCCAAGGGCTTTCACCGTCCCCTCTCGCTTGCAGGCCGCAGGCATGTCCTTCGTTTCCTCAACGCATTTTCCCACATATTTTATCACGTTTTTCCACGGTGTCAAGAATTTTGCCCATCTTCCCTTGACTTTAAGCCGAAATCTGCGTAGTATGGAAAAAGATTTTCCGGGGAAGGAGTCTTCTTTATGAAAATTGCCGTAGTTGACGGCCAGGGCGGCGGCATCGGCCGGGCCATTACCGCCCATGTGCGCCAGGCGCTGCCGGAGGCAGAAATCCTGGCCCTAGGTACGAACTCCATCGCCACCGCCGCCATGCTGAAGGCGGGGGCCACCGCCGGGGCCACAGGAGAGAACGCTATCTGCCATAACGCCGGTAAGGTGGACTTTATCCTGGGGGTCACAGGCATCTGCCTTGCCAACGCCATTATGGGGGAGATTTCCCCCCGCATTGCCCAGGCCATTGCAGAGAGCCCGGCGGAAAAGCTGCTGATTCCCGTCTCCTCCTGCGGCGTCCGGGTCATGGGGGTCCAGGAGAAAAAGCTCTCTGCCTACATCGAGGAGATGGCCGCCATCCTGCAGCGGCAGACTTGACAAAATCCCCTGCCTCTGCTATAGTAATCGGGTAATGAGGCCATGAAGGCTATCCGCGCCCTCCAGAGAGGGCGGATGTCTTCATGGCCTTTTTGCGTCTGTAAGGAAAAATCAGTTGGGAGGGTTTCACCTTTGAAAACCGCATCGCCTACAAGAAAGCTGGTGCTCTCGGCCCTGTTTTTGGCCCTGGGCTTTGTCCTGCCCTATCTCACTGGACAGATTCCCCAGATTGGGAATATGCTCCTGCCTATGCACATCCCCGTTTTGCTGTGCGGCTTTGCCGTGGGCGGCCCCTGGGGGCTGGTGGTGGGGGCAGTCTGCCCGCTGTTGCGCTCCGTCATCGCCGGTATGCCGCCTATCTATCCCACCGCCGCCTCGATGGCGTTTGAGCTGGCGGCCTACGGCCTTGTCAGCGGCCTTTTATACCGCCGCCTGCCCAAAACCCTGCCGATGATTTACGTCTCTCTTGCGTCCGCTATGGTTGCGGGCCGCGTCGTCTGGGGTATCGTCCGTTTTATTATGATGCTGGATGGGGAGAGTACCTTCAGCTTTGCGCTTTTCCTCTCGGGGGCTTTCACCACCGCATTCCCGGGCATCATTCTTCAGCTTTTAATCATTCCCCCCATCGTTTATGCCCTGCAAAAGGGGAAGCTGATTGCCTGAAATGGCCTGCAAATAAGTTTACATAATATTTAAGAAGCAGAAGAAAACCTCTGAAAATTCAGAGGTTTTCTTATATTATGTAAACTATTTCACAGCCCATCTGATGGCCCCTGAAAGGCGGAGCGGACTGCGCTCTCCATGCCGGAGGGGCAGAGAACCGTCATCAAATCCCCGGCCTGCAGGACAGTATCCCCATGGGGCACCACTTCTTCTCCGCTGCGGATAATGGAGACTGACAGGCTGTCTGCCGGCCAGGTGAGCTCTGCAATGCGCATGCCGACAAGGGGGCTCCGGTAGGAAATGGTGATATCAATGATGGTGTGCTCTGTTGCCGGCTTCCGCTCCAGGTTGTCCGGCACCATGGCGTCCAGCAGGGCCTCATAGATGGGCCGGACATGCAGCAAATCGGCGGTGATGCTGGCGGCGCAGGCCACAACCCCCAGCCCCAGAAGATGGGTCAGGGAGCCGGACATCTCCAGCACCAGGACAATCCCCGTCAGGGGCGCCCGGACTACGCCGGAAAATAGCCCGGTCATACCCAGGAGCATAAAGTTGAGGATATATGTCTCCGGCAGGCCAAGAAACCGGTTGGAGAGCGTGCCGAAAATTCCGCCGGCAAAGGCCCCCAGCACCAGCATGGGGAAAAAGATACCGCCCGGCGCCCCGGAGCAGAAGCAGACCATGGAAAAAACAAATTTCCCCAGGAGCAGTACGGCCATCATCCCGAGGGAGAAATCCCCGGCGGAGAGGCCGTGGATTAAGCTGTGCCCGCCGCCCAGGAGGGCCGGACACAGGAGCCCAACCACGCCCGCCAGGAGAAAGGGAATGCAGATTTTTGCCCAGAGGGGGAGCTTCAGCTTCCCGTAGGCCTTTTGCAGCCCCAGGAGGCTTGTGTTATACAGCCAGGAAAAGGCCCCCATTCCTGCGCCGAACAAAAGCAGCAGGAGGATGTATTGTACGGGAATTGCCTCCGCCGCCGGCAGCGCCAGGGCGGTTTCCGTTCCAAAAAACGCCTTGGAGAGCCAGTCGGCGCACAGCGCCGCCGCCATAGCAGAGAACAGGGCCCGGTTCGAGAAATTCTTATGAATCTCCTCCAGCGCAAACAGCACTCCTGCCAGGGGCGCGTTAAAGGCGGCCGCCAGGCCTGCACAGGCGCCGCAGGTCAAAAGGTATTTCGTCTCGACGCCGCTGCGCTTCGTCCCCTGGCAGACGCCCTGCGCCGCCATAGCCCCCAGCTGAATGGAGGGCCCCTCCCGGCCCAGGGAAAGCCCGCCCAGGATGCACAGCGCCCCAGCAATGAATTTCTTCACCAGCACCGGCAGCCACCTGGGCGAAAACCAGCCCTGAAGCTGCCCTTCAACCTGGGGAATGCCGCTGCCGCGAATCAATGGCTCGCCCTGGGTCAGCTTGCCAGCAATAAATCCCAGCACCATAAGGCCCAGGAAAAGCAGCACAATCCGTGCCGGCGTCACAGCCAGGGAGAAGAGATAGGCTCGCCCTTCCTCTGCCCAGGCCAGCACTTGCCGGTAGGCCACGGCCGCCAGCGCCGCGGCCAGCCCAGCCACTACGCCCCAGAGAATCAGCCGGTACCGGTCACTCTGCTTCCAGATGGCCCGGTAAGTTTTGCGTCCCATCTTTCGCTCCTCCTTTTTGAAACACCTGTACATAGAAAAAAGAGGCCCGCTGGCCTCTTTTTCTGCATGGTTTTCAGATGCGCTCTTTGACCTTTGCCCGCTTGCCCACACGGTCACGCAGATAGTACAGCTTGGCCCGGCGGACCTTACCGCGGCGGACGGTCTCTACGGAGACAATGGTGGGGGAGTGGACGGGGAAGACCTTTTCACAGCCAACGCCGTAAGACACCCGGCGGACGGTAATCGTCTCATTGATGCCGCCGTGTTTCTTGGCGATGATGGTGCCGTCGAAGGCCTGATTCCGCTCCCGGTTTCCCTCCTTGACGCGGACGGTGACACGCACAGTGTCGCCCACGTTCATGGGGGGCAGCTCCGGCTTCATGTACTGCTGGGTCAGGGTTTCGATGAGGTTCATTTTCTTTCCTTCCTTTTCTGCAGACGTTCTTACCGGGGCTTCTGCTTCATCCGGCAGCGGACCGCCTTGATAGCCCGGCAGGCGTTTTCCGCCGCACGAGCGTTGGTAGTTTATCATATCCAGGGGCGAATTGCAAGCATTTTTTCTCTTTTCAGTTTGATTTTATAGCACGATGAAGCAAATGGGCCTATGTAATTATCGTTTTGCCGGTCCCCAATCAGCTACCATAAACAAGCCAATTCCCATACCTATGCAAAACAATAATATTCCTATTTCTTCAAATTTTCAACAAACCCGAAGATAGCAGATATAAGCCAACCCAAACCAATAATAATTAACGTAATTTTCCACCCAATACCATTATCAAAAACAAAGATAAATGTATATAGCGCGAATATACTAACTGGAATAGCAATTCCATATAACACCAAATGAATTTTTCTCTTTTTTTCTTTATCCATTTATTCTCACCTCATGAACATCCAATTCGC
>CAZRNK010000205.1:0-4442 GCA_964601435.1 uncultured Oscillospiraceae bacterium
GAAATTACATCTGACAGATTTGGAGCGCGCCAACCGGGTTTCCGATATCCTGGAAATTAAGAACCTCATCGGCCGCCGGCAGTTCTACCAGAACTATGGTATGGTAGAGGAGGAGTTCCGCGACCTGTGGAGCCAGGAGGCCGATGCAGTTTATACCCAGAACGACATCTGCATCCAGGGCCTGGAGAACATTCAGAAGGCCTTTGCCAAAAAGCGGGCCCGCGTGGGCCAGGGGCACAACGAGATGCGCCCGCTGACCACGCCGCTGGTGCGCCTGGCCGCAGACGCCAGAACTGCCCAGGGCCTCTGGTATTTCCTGGGGCACAGCTCCGATGAGGGCGAGAAGGGCAAGTGGGTCAACGGCCGCATATGCGCGGACTTCATCAAGGAAGACGGCGCATGGAAAATCTGGCATCTGCTGGTGGGGACAGATTTGACCATCACCGCCGGCGAAAAGCGGACGGACAAATTCTCCGAGCCCCATATGGTCTGCGACGGGGAGCTGACCATGGCGGATGTGGAAAACGTCTGGAAGGTAAAAGTAGGAACCTTCTTTGACCCGACTTACAACTGGAGCCCGTATCCCCCGCTTCCGAAAGACTATCGGATTTGGGAAGAAATGGTCAAAATTGTTCCGGACTGCGTGTAAGGAGGGCTGCAAGAATATGACAACATCTAACATTCTGACCAAGGCGGAGCTGAGCCTTGAAGCTGAAAACGTGTGGGCCACCCACTGCTATTATCACGTGCAGGGGCACAACCAGGAGGAGCTGGAGGACATCTGGGTCACCAAGGACGAGGGGGCCAAATGGACCCAGGGAATGGGCCGGCGGGTGCGGACATCCCACATGTATTTGTCCATGGGATTGAACTTCCGGCGCAACGCCCTGGCCAACTATGCATGTTTGCTGGAAGTCTATCCGGATGCGAAGAACTATAAGCCCCGGCCGCTGTTTGAAATGGCTATGCATACCCTGACGACGCCCATTATATAGGTGGCCGACGATTTGAAAACCGTCAAGGGCTGGAGGTATACCCCCGGCACCATTGGCAGCAACCTGAACTATACCCGCCGCCAGGAGGGGAGCTGGATGTGGGAGCGCTATGCGGTGGATTTCCTGGTGGAGGACAGCGGTGAGCTGAGAATCCAGCGGGCCTCTATCTACGCCGACATTACCTGTCCGCTGGACGGCGGCAATTGGCTGAACAGAATGTCCTTTGCGCCGCCGGAAGAAGATCCGGATGCGGAGCCAGCCGAGTTCGAGCCCCAGTATACCCAGGTGCCCTATGAGATTCCCGGTCCCTTCCACTTTATCTATACGCCTACCCAGACGCCCCAGGACGACCTGCCGATCCCGGAGCCCTATGCAACCATGAGCGAGACATTTCAATACTGATTTCCGGAGACGACTATGATTGAGAAGAAATTTCCCCTTTTATACAGCCCGCTGAAGGCAGGCGCGGTGACGCTGCGCAACCGCATTGTGTCGGCCCCCATGTCCATGACAGAGCTGGGGGCCCAATGAGGTGCTCTCGGCGGAAAATATCGCATTTTACCGTGAGATGGCCAAGGGCGGCGCCGCCGTGGTCACCGTGGGCGAGAGCATTGTGCGCACCGACTGCGGCAAAACCCACGCACAGATGCTGATGCTGGGCGACCCGAAGGTCTGGCCCTCCCTGTGTGCAGTCACGGATGCCATACATGAATTCGGCGCGCTGGCCAGCATTGAAATTTCCCACGGCGGAGAGATGGCCGACCCCGCCTATAACAACGGCGTCGATTCCATCGGGCCAGTGGACCACATTGACTCGTATGGCGACCACATCATCGGCATGACGGAGGAGATGATGGACGATGTGGCCAACGCCTTTGCCGAGGCGGCGGAGACATGCAAAATGTGCGGCTTTGACATGGTGCAAATCCATGTGGGCCACGGCTGGCTGCTGGGCCAGTTCTTGTCCCCGCTGACCAACACCCGTACCGACCAGTACGGCGGAAGCATGGAAAACCGTGCCCGGTTCCCAGCCATGGTTGTAGAGCGGGTGCGCCAGCGGGTGGGCAGAAGCATGGCTCTGGATATGCGTATTTCCGGCGCGGAGTTTGTGGAGGGCGGCGCCACCATCGAGGACGCCATCCATTTTGTCAAGACGGTGGAGCCGTGGATAGATATGGTCAATGTTTCCGCCGGATCGCCCTGGTGGGGACATATGTTCCCCTCAGTATTTGAAGAGCCGGGCTTTAAGCCCCGCTGGCGGCAGAGCTGAAGAAACAGGTGCATATTCCGGTGACCACAGTGGGCGGCTTCACCCAGCCTGCACACATGGAGTCCCTGCTGGAGCAGGGGATGTGCGACGGCTTCCTCATCGGCCACGGGCTGGTAGCTGACCCCCAGCTGCCCAACAAGGGTCTGCTGGGCAGAGAGGACGAAATCCGCCCCTGCATGCGCTGCAGCGTCTGCAACCAGCTGATGTACGCCACCCGGGAGTTCAAGTGCTCCATCAACCCGCTGGCCGGCCGCTATTCCAGCCGCTATGATGAAAAGCCGGCGGAAAAAAAGAAAAAGGTCCTCGTGGTCGGCGGCGGCCCCGGCGGTATGCAGTGTGCCATCACGGCAGCGGAGCGGGGTCATGACGTTACCCTGGCTGAGAAATCCGACCGTCTGGGCGGTGCGCTGAAGTTTGCCGACCATGTCTCTTTTAAGGCGGATATGAAGAACTACCGCGAGTATTTAATCCGCACTGTAAACCGGCTGGGCGTAAAGGTGCTGCTGAATACGGAGGTTACGCCCCAGTGGGCGGAGGACTTCGGGCCCGATGCCCTGGCCGTCGCCATTGGTGCAGAGCCGGTGGTTTCGCCAATCAAGGGTACGGACAAGCCCAATGTTGTTTTCGCTGTCAACATGTTTGACGAGGGTGTGCACCTGGGTAAGAAGATTGTTATCATCGGCGGCGGCCTGGTGGGCTGTGAGGATGGCCTGCAGCTGGCCTATGACGGTCACGAGGTTACCATCGTGGAAATGATGGGTGAGGTTGCCTCTGACGCCGCGCCGAAGCACAAGGGCGCCCTGCTGCCGCGGCTCTATGCGAACACTACAGTCCTGGTGAATTCCGCCTGTGCGGAGATTACGGATACGGGCATCTGGTGCAATACGCCGGAGGGCAGCCGGTTTATTGAGGCGGATACCGTGATTCTTGCCGCCGGTTCCAAAGCGCTGACAGGCCAGGTGGATGCCCTGCGAGATATAACGGCTGAGTTCCACATTATTGGCGACTGCAACAAAGCCCGCCGGGTGCTGGACGCCGTCCGCAGCGGCTATGACGCCGCCGTTCACATGTAAATTTCAGCAAATCCCTTCGATTTTTCTTCATCCCGCTTTGCAAACCCCATTCCATATGCGGCCTCCCCTGCCGACTTGGCACAAGTTCAGCAGGGGAGGCCGTATATTGTCTGTTTTTTATCATTGACAGGAGCCGGATTTTCAGTATATGGTTATAAAAAAGAAACCATCAGGGCCTGTCAGGAGGGTGAGAAATGGATATAGCACAGTTGGAATATTTTCGGGCGGTGGCAAAGCTGCAGAATATGACCCGGGCTGCCGAGGCGCTGTATGTTACGCAGCCCAATCTCAGTATTTCCCTGACCAAGCTGGAAAATGAGCTCGGTATCAAGCTCTTTGTCCGGCGGAAGGGCAACATCTCCCTGACGACGAAAGGAGAGGTGTTCCTCCACTTTGTCAACAAGGCCCTGGGTGAGCTGAACAATGGACTGGCCTATTTGGAAGACCGGGTCAACAGCGCAACAGAGCGGGTGTCTGTTGCATCTTCCATTGCCGGACTCCTGCCCAAGCTCATTGAAGACTATACCAGCGGGGATGTGATAAAACCGTATATCCATCTCTTGATGAGCAGCGAGGAGCTGTACCGCCTGCTGGATGAGGAGCGGCTGGACTTTGCAATCACGACAGTTCCCTCCCATACGCTGGATGTCAGCTGGACGCCGGTGCGGGAAGATGTGCTGATGGTGCTTGTGCCGGAAGGACATGCCTTCTGGGAGTGGGAGAGTGTGACCATTGAGGAGCTGGCAGATGAACGGATTGTCTGCAATGACAACTTTTTGGAAAAGGGGACGATTGATGATATCTGCCTGAAAGCCGGTTTTTTGCCCGACATTGTAATTTGGGGGAACGAGTTCATCAGCGCCAGGCGGGACATTATTCCAAACCAGGCCGGGCTTATGCTGGCGCTGAGCCACACACTTCCGGCCATTCGCGCCCTCTGCCCGGATACATACCGGGTTTTGCCTGTTACAGGACCGTTTAACAAGGTGCCGATTGGCGTGGTGAGAAAAAATTCCCGGCCTCTGCATGGAGAGGTGCAGACATTTTATGAGTATGCCATACGTCATCTGCCCACCATCATCGAGGAGAGCTTTTTCATTTAAA
>CAZRNK010000206.1:0-4436 GCA_964601435.1 uncultured Oscillospiraceae bacterium
TTCTCTGCCAACACTTCCTCATTGTGCTGGCCCAACAACGGCGCCGGCCGGTTGATCTCCACCTTTTTGTTTGTGAATTTTAACTGACTGCCCGTTACCTTCATCTTTCCGGCCTTGGGGTGATCCAGCTCCACAAACATCTCCCGGGCACCAGCAATATGGGGATCGTTCACAACCCTGTCGATGGTATTGATGGGGCCGGCCGGGATTCCCACAGCCAGCAGTGTCTCCACCACCTCGTCAATGGTCTTGTCCGAAACCCACTCCTCAATAATCGGTTTGAGTGCCGCATGATTGAGTACGCGCTGATTATTGTTGGCAAAGAGTGGATTTTCCAGTAATTCAGGCTTCTCCATTACATTCACCAGCAGGCTGAAGAGCTTATCATTTCCGCAGGCAATGATCACATGGCCGTCCTTTGCTTCGAAGGAGTCATAGGGGTAAATGGCTTCATAGCGGTTGCCAATGCGAGTGGGCACCCGACCGGTGCAGAGATAGATGATGTTGATGATCTCCAGGGACGACACCATAGAATCTACCAAAGCCACGTCCACCTTCTCCCCTTCACCTGTCTTCAGCCGGTTGATATAGGCAGCCAGTACGCCGACACAGCAGCTGACCCCGCCCATGACATCCGAAATAGCCGTACCCGTACGGGTAGGCGGGGTGTCGGGCCAGCCGGTGGTGCTCATGAGACCGCTCATGGCCTGGCCGATGATGTCGTAACCCGCCCGCTTGGAATAGGGACCATAGTGCCCAAAGCCGGAAATTGCGCCATAGATAATAGCGGGGTTGATTTTCTTGAGCTCATCATAGCCCAGCCCCAGCTTCTCCATGGTACCCGGACGGTAATTCTCCAAGACAATATCGGACTGCTTCACCAGTTCCCGGAAGATCTCTTTGCCCTTTTCACTTTTCAGATTCAGGGTAATGCCACGTTTATTCCGGTTCAAATTCATAAAATAGGCGCTCTCCCCGTTGACAATGGGAAAATTGCTGCGCGAATCATCACCGCGGCCCGGCAGTTCGATCTTTGTTACCTCCTCGCCCATGTCCGCCAACATCATACCACAGTACGGACCTGCCAGCACACGGGTCAGATCCAGTACTTTTACTCCTTCCAGCAAACCTGCCATAATAGGTTCCTCCTTCTAATCGTTGGACGCTTTTATTTCAATATTTTCCGATGCATACGTCTGTTCCTCCGCTTCTTTGGAGAACAGGTCTTCCACGAACTCCTGCGGAAGCGGGGCTGTAAACCGGCTTACAACAAAGAAAGCAATAATCGACAAAATGGCACCGGCCACAAAAGGCGGGCAGCCAAAGATATAGTTTCCTCCCGGCTGGATGATATACCAAAGCAGCGTCCCGATGCCGCCGACCAGCATGCTGGCCAGGCACCCGGCTTTGGTACCCTTTTTCGAATAGATCCCCGCAAAGACCGGCACAATCAACGTACCTGCAATCACGGAAAACGCATATGAGGTGAAATAGCTGATCATATACGGCGGATTGAAGGCCCAAATCACCACTACGGCGACAATAACAAACATTGCGATGTTCGAGACCATAATTACCTGCTTCTCGCTGGCGTCTTTCTTAATAAACTTCTTGAAAATATCCACGCCGAAGGCGCTGCCGCTGGTCATCAGCACACCATCGATGGTAGACATGGCTGCCGCAATAACAGCCACAATAACAATTGCACCCAGCACATTGGGGAAGAACTCCAACACCATAGCCGGGAAGACACCATCCGGGTTGCTCACAAAAGCATCGCCAAAATATGCCCGGCCCATATTGCCGATAATCATGGAGCCAATCAAAATCGCCCCCAACCAGATTGAAAGCACAATGGACGAGACATACACTGTCTTGCGGTCCTTAATGGTAAAGTTGGTCT
The DNA here is from genome assembly GCA_964601435.1 of uncultured Oscillospiraceae bacterium. GTDB lineage: Bacteria > Bacillota > Clostridia > Oscillospirales > Oscillospiraceae > CAZRNK01. The sequence continues at coordinate 1,904 of CAZRNK010000206.1, forward strand.
GTACCAACTGGGGCAGGCCCCACGGTGTAAGGGCAAACACAGAGGAGAACAGGAGCAGCTCACTCCAGCCCATGGGCCCCGGGGTCTCCAGGAGGGCGGGATCGCTGGCTGCGACGCCTTCCGCAATCTGCGTTGGGCCACCCACAATGAAGAACCCGCCGATCAGGACAGCCATCATGCCGACCGCCATCATGGCGCCCTGCACCACATCGGTGTAGCAACGGGCCATATAGCCGCCGAAGATCAGGTAAACGCAGGCCACGCCCGCCACCAGCAACACGGCTATCGTATAGTCGAGCCCCAGCAGGCTGGCCAAGGAGAGGGCTCCCCCCCTTACTACACCAACCATATAGGGCACCATGAAAATCAAAATGACCAGCGAAGCAATCAGACCCGCTACCGGGGACTTGAACCGCTTGCTGACATACTCCGGAATGGTCATTGCGTTCAGGCGCACAGAAACTCTGCGCAGCCCGTGGGAAAACAGGATCAGTCCAATAGGAAGCAGCACCACCTGGGCTACGGGCATCATGAGATATGCCATGCCCGCCTGGTATGCTGTGCCGGTATTGCCAATAAAAGTGGATGCGCTGAGATAGGTGGATCCATAGGTTAGCGCGAACACCCAGGGTCCGAGGTTCCGACCGCCGGTGAGGAACCCGCTGAGGCTGTTTGCATATTTCTTATTGCAATAAATGCCGATACCCAGCATCCCAATCATGTAGATGCCGAGTACGATTATGCCGGTAGTTGCAAGATTGCCTGATAACATGATTCCATCTCCTTTTTTCGCATACGCACGATTTGGCTCCTGGACGCAGGCCCGGGAAAACCTTTCTTTTTCCTCTCGTTTTTTACTTACCGGTCTTCAGGTACTTGATATAGCGGTAGGTGCAGTAGGCTGCCGTAGCAATCGTGAGAATCGGCCCTACAAACCAGCCCAGGTAAGTTGGAAATGGCAACCCTAAAAACATAACTTTTCCTCCTTTATTGTATTTGTCCGCTTCCAAAGTCCATCGTCTTCCAAAAAATTTCGCACTGTTGGTCCACGCACCCGCCGCGCGGCGGGGCTAAGGGCACTTTTGCGGAGCGCCCCTTTTTATTTTTTCTGCATCAGCAGCGCCAGAATGGCCTTCTGGGCGTGCAGGCGGTTCTCCGCCTGGTCATAGACAATGGAGTGAACGCCATCGATGACCGCATCCGTCACTTCTTCTCCGCGGGAGGCAGGCAGAGGATGCATATAGTAGGAAATAGGATTAGCCAGTTTAAAGTGCTCGTCGGAGATGCACCAGTCTTTGGCAAACTGCTTCCGATAGGCCTTGTCCTCTTCCTTGCTCATGCCCTGGGTGCTGCCCCAGCTTTTGGCATAAATTACATCAGCTCCAGTGCTGGCGTCATAAATATCGTTGGTAATGCTCAACATGCCGCCGGACTTCTTGTAGGCCTCCTCAGCAAAGGCCATGTATTCGTTGTCCAGCTCATAGCCAGGGTCAGATCCACGCCCAGCAGGCTGCAGGCAATCAGCATAGCCTGGGGGACGCCGGGGGATTTCAGCCGGTCTGCATAGGCCCAGCTCATGACGATTTTTTTCTTCTTCCAGCCCTCGCCCAGTTTCTCACGCAGGGTCATGATGTCCGCCATGCACTGGCAGGGATGTTCCTTGTCATCCAGACCATTGATAACGGGAATGGTGGTTGCCCGGCGGATTTCGTTCATGATATCCCGGGCCATGCCGTACTCTTCCAGGTCATACAGACGCACCATCAGCGCATCCAGGTAGCGGCTGAGCACCAGGCCGGTGTCCTCCCAGGTCTCCTTGTTCTTGCGCTGCATATTGTCCTCGCTGTAATACTGTGCATGTCCGCCCAACTGGGTCATGCCGGTCTCAAAGGAGACGCGTGTACGAGTGGAAGGCTGAGCAAAAATCATGCCCAAGGTCTTATTCTTGAGCAATTCATGCTCCGCCCCCATGGCATTCTGACGCTTCAGGTCGAAGGCCACGTCCAGAATGGTCTCCAGCTCTTCGCCAGTGTAGTCCATCAAGGTGACAAAATCTTTTCCGCGCATGTCCGTTCTCATAATTTTTACCTCCTGTTTTTTATGATTGAAATGTGAACGCTGTGAATATGGTCACACAGGGCTGATAAATCGTCCCCAGCCTTGCGTCCCTGTGATCTTGCCTCCGGCAAACACCAGACTGCCGCGTACATAGGTGCGCATCACGCGGTAGTGCATGGGAATCCCTTTATACAGTTCAGCGCTGCCGCGCGCCTTGGTAAAGAGCTTCTCTGTGTCCAAAGGCTCCGGAACTGTATTTTTCTGCACCAGCACCAGGTCTGCATCTGCTCCGACACAGATCCGGCCTTTATTCGCCAGGCCCAGCATGTGCGCCGTACTCTCTGCAGCGGCCCAAGCTATAGACCCCGGCGTCAGTTTGCCTTCCTCCATCGCATTGAGCAGCAGAGGAAGTGAGAAGCTGTAAAAAAAAAAAAAAAAGTAGTATAATGCAGGTATGATACAGAAAAATGAACGT
>CAZRNK010000207.1:0-4430 GCA_964601435.1 uncultured Oscillospiraceae bacterium
CAAGGGGGAGTTTACCATCTACTATACCGGCGGGGAAGTGACAATCCCGGAGCGGCGCGAATGATGTTTTTCCCGGCGCGCAAGAAAAGGGTTCATATATTCCGTTTCTTTTACCAGTGAAAGAAACAGGTGGATCCGCGTCAGAATAGCAGCTTATGGCTCCGCAACCGGCCTGGTGCGATGTCTGCGCTTGAGACGCAGTTATGCTTCCTTTCTGATACAAAGCCACTTTGGGCTTTACGCCGGAGAGCGAAAAACGCCGCCAAAGGGGACAGCTTTGATGTGCTGTCCCCTTTGGCGGCATTTCTTTGCCTGTTTTTCATGTATAACTCGAATCAGACAGCGTTTTTTGCTGTCCGCTGTTCTCTGCCGTACCGGCGCGCAGCAGCGCCTGCAGCCGGCGGAGGATATCCATTTTGTTCCGCGCCGTGTCCTTTTTGGAGAACAGGCTGTATTCCAGGTGCACGTCTATATCGAAGGGGATTTTCACCAGCTCAGGTGCATCTGCGCACAAGTCCTCCGGCAATACCGCTGCCCCAAAGCCAATCCGTGCCAAGGCCAGGGTGGCCTCGATGGACTCGCAGTAAATAACTCTGTCAGGCGGAAAGGTGGGCAGCAGTGCATTTTCCACTGCCGCCGCAGCCGCGGGCAGGGCTGCAGGGGAGCAGGTAAGAAACGGCTCCTGGGCCAGCTCCCCTGCGCCAATCCGCTCCGCCCGGGCAAGCGGGCTGCTCCGGGACAGGATACACACCAACCGGCTTGTCCGAATGGGGGTAACCTGGATTTGGGGCATCTCCGGATAGTCACCCTGGTAGGCAAGCATACAGTCCAGGCCGCCGCCGCAGAGTACATCCCAGATAGATTTGGGGGGAAGGATGCGCAAATATGGACGGAAAACCTGTTCCACCGCCAGCCTTGCCAGCACAGGGAGGAGCGCCTCCAGCTCCGTGGCCGATGTCACGCCCAGACCCAGTACAGGGTTCTCTTGGATGCTGTGAAAGCGGAGTTTGGAGATGGCCTCCTGCTCCTTTAGGAAAATCCCTTTCGCGTCATCATAGAATATCAGCCCCTCCTGGGTGAGGGATACGGTCCGCCGGGTCCGGTAAAACAGCTTTACCCCCAGCTCGTTTTCCAGAGAGTTGATTTGGTGGGTCACCGTCGGCTGGGTCAAGAATACCTCCTCTGCCGCCCTTGCAAAGCTCAGGTTCTCCGCAACGGCCAAAAAACAGCGCAGCTGCTGTGTATTCATGGTGCGCCTCCTTGCTATATTGATAGATACCTTCTATTAAGGATAACATAATTCGATTTCGCTTTCAAGGCCAGCTATGCTAAAATAATGGCAGCATGTTACAAAGAGGAGAAACGTAAAGTATGAAGCGAATTTTAGGATGTCTGCGTGAATACAAGCGAGATACGGTGCTGACACCCATCCTCGTGATTCTGGAGACAATCGGGACGATGCTCCTGACCATAACCATTGGAAATTTTATTGATGCGCTGTCCAATACAGAAGCCACCATGTCCTTGATTCTGGGATATGGGGCACGAATGCTCATCATTTCCCTTTTTACCTTCCTGGTGGGGGCGGCTTGCGGCTGGACCTCGGTCACCGCCGCCTCCGGCCTGGCAAAAAACCTGCGGATTACGATGTTTGACCATATACAGGAGTTTTCCTTTTCCAACATTGACCGCTTTTCCACGGACAGCCTAGTTACCCGGATGACCACGGACGTGGCCAACGTGCAGAACGCCTTTATGATGGTTCTGCGCGTTGCCACCAGGAGTCCGATTACCCTATTGTGCGCCCTGTTTATGGTGTTTTCCATTAACTGGAGGATTGGTCTGCTGTTCGTCGTCGTTATTCCCATCCTGGCGCTGGGCCTTTTCTGGATTGGCCACCTCACACATCCTATTTTCAGCAGGGTCTTCCATACATATGACCGGCTCAACCGAATTGTCCGGGAAAACCTCCATGGCATCCGGGTTGTGAAGAGCTTTGTCCGGGAGAAGTATGAGATGGAGAAGTTCCAGTCCGTCTCCTCCGATATCCAGCAGGATTTTGTGAAGGCGGAGAAGATCCTGGCCTTCAACTCCCCCATGATGCAGGTGGCTATCTATATCTGCCTGATTGTTATTTCCTGGTTTTCCGCCAAGGCCATTGTGGGCTCCGCCAACGGGACGGTCGTAGCGGGCATTTCCATGACTACCGGGCAGATGCAGAATCTGCTGTCTTATTCTCTGATGATTCTGATGTCCCTGATGATGCTGTCCATGATTTATGTGATGATTATGCTCTCCCGTGAATCCGCCCACCGGATTACAGAAGTCCTGGAGGAAGAGGTCAATCTGGAGAGTCCACCCTCTGCGCAGCAGGAAATTCCGGACGGATCCGTCGACTTTGAGGGCGTGGGCTTCAGTTATTCCGGGGACAGGGATAAGCTGAGCATTTCCGGCATCAACCTGCACATCAAGTCTGGCGACACCGTCGGCATTATCGGAGGTACGGGCTCCGGAAAATCTTCCCTGGTGCAGCTGATTCCCCGGCTCTATGACGTCACAACCGGGGTTGTGAAGGTGGGCGGCCAGGATGTACGGTGCTATGATTTGGAGGCCCTGCGCAGCGCGGTGGCTGTCGTCCTCCAGAAAAACGAGCTTTTTGAAGGCACAATCAAGGAAAACCTGCGCTGGGGAAACCCGGACGCCACCGACGAAGAGCTGGTCTATGTCTGCAGGCTGGCCCAGGCGGACGCCTTTATCCAGACTTTCCCGGACAAGTACGATTCCCTGATTGAGCAGGGCGGTACCAACGTGTCCGGCGGGCAGAAGCAACGGCTGTGCATCGCCCGGGCCCTACTGAAAAAACCGAAAATCCTGATTCTGGACGATTCCACTTCTGCCGTGGACACCAAGACGGATGCCCTGATTCGCCAGGCGTTCCGAACGTACCTGCCAGAAACTACGAAAATTATCATTGCCCAGCGGATTTCCTCCGTACAGGATGCGGACTATATTATCGTCATGGATGGCGGGCAGATTGATGCCATCGGTACCCACGAGGAGCTGCTGGCGGGCAACAAAATCTATCAGGAAGTGTATCATTCCCAGCAAAAAGGAGAAGACGCCGATGAAAGAAGTTAAATCCCGAGGAAATGTCCGCCGTCTGATGGAGTATGTGGTAAAGCGCCATAAGGCCTCCTTTACCCTGGCCCTCGTTTCCATCCTGGTCAGCGTTCTCGGCGGGCTGGCCGGCAGCATGCATGTCCAGGTTATCATTGACAACTACATTCTCCGAATGGTGGAAACCGGGGAAAACCTGTTTTCCGGCCTCGCCCTTGTGCTGTTGTGCATGGCTGCTGTCTATACAGTGGGCGCCGTCGGGACCTGGCTCTACAGCCGGACCATGGCCATTATTGCCCAAGACGTGCTCAAGGAAATCCGGGATGATTTGTTTGCAAAAATGCAGACATTTCCCCTGCATTTTTTTGATACCCATACAAATGGCGACATCATGAGCGTATATACCAACGACACAGACACCCTGCGGCAGTTTATTGCTCAGAGTTTGCCCATGATGTTTTCTTCGGTGGTGACAATCGTCCTGTCTTTCTGCGTCATGATTCACTACAGCCTGTGGCTGGCGCTCATTGTATTGGCAATCTCCCTGGTGGAGGCTTTTGTCAGCCGGAAGATGATTCGCGCCAGCGGCTATTACTTTTCCAGGCAGCAGGATTCCCTCGGCGTCGTCAACGGCTATACAGAGGAAATCCTGGGCGGCCAGAAGGTGGTCAAGGTCTTCTGCCATGAGGAAGCGGCCAAGGAGAAATTCCGGAAACTCAACGAGGTGGTGTTTCAGAACGCTGCCAAGGCCGGAAAAATTGCCATCATCATGCTCCCGGTTATGGTGGCCTTCGGCGATCTTGCCTACCTGGCGGTGGCCATCGTCGGCGGGATGATGGCCCTGTTCGGCTCGGGCACCTTTGTCACAACCGTGGGGACTCTGATTGCCTTCTTGGGCCTGATCCGGCAGTTCTCTTCCTCCATCGCCCAGACAGCCCAGCAGATGAACAGTGTTGTCCTGGGCATGGCGGGGGCGCGGCGCATCTTTGCCCTGATGGACCAGCCCCCGGAGGAAGACAGCGGCTATGTTACCCTGGTCCGGACCCGGAAGGCGGAAGACGCCCTGGAAGAATGCGCGGACGGGGATATCTGGGCCTGGAAGCACCCCCACCACGACGGCACGCGCTCACTTATACGCCGGTGGAGGGCAACGTGGTATTCGACCATGTGGACTTCAGCTATGACGGCAAGGTTAATGTGCTCCACGACATCTCCCTGTACGCCAAGCCCGGCCAGAAGATTGCCTTCGTGCGCGCCACCGGCGCGGGCAAGACCACCATTACAAACCTCATCAACCGGTTATACGACCTTGC
>CAZRNK010000208.1:0-4420 GCA_964601435.1 uncultured Oscillospiraceae bacterium
TTGAGTTGTAGTACATATGACAGGAGGTTTTGGCATGCAGACAGTACAGCTTCTGGATGGGACGCGGGTACCGGCCCTGGGTATGGGCAGCTGGTATCTGGGCGAGAAGCGCAGCCGGTATGCGGAGGAAAAGCGGGCTATTCAGGCGGGGATTGAAGCCGGCATGACCTTGATTGACACAGCCGAGATGTATGGCAGCGGTGCAGCTGAGGTGCTCATTGGGGACGCCATTTCCGGCATGGACAGGGAGAAGCTGTTCCTGGTTTCCAAGGTCTATCCCCACAATGCGGGCCGGGGCCGAATTGAAAAGAGCTGCGAGGCCAGCCTGCGCCGGCTGGGGACAGACTATCTGGACCTCTATCTCCTCCACTGGATGGGGAGCATCCCGCTGGAGGAGACGGTGGCCTGCATGGAGGAGCTGATTCGGCAGGGGAAAATCCGCCGCTGGGGTGTGTCCAATCTGGATACGGACGACATGCGCCGCCTGTGGTCAGTGCCCGGGGGTCCGGGCTGCGCCGTGAATCAGGTTTTGTACCATGTGGGTTCCCGGGGAATTGAGTATGACCTGCTGCCCTGGCTCCGGGAGCGGCATGTGCCGGTGATGGCCTATTGCCCCATGGGGCAGGGGGAGCGGAGCGAGCGCCATGTTTTTGCCTCTCCGGTGCTCCGGGAAATGGCCCAGGCCCACGGTGTGACGGTGTATCAGATTATGCTGGCCTTCCTGCTGGCCCAGGGGGATGTCATTGCCATTCCCCGCACCGGCCGGGAGGCGCACATGCTGGAGAACCGGCGCGCGGCGGACATCTGCCTTTCTCAGGAGGAGCTGGAGGCCATTGACGCGGCCTTCCCGCCGCCGAAGCGGAAAATGCCCCTGGACATGCGATAAGGGAATAGAGAAAAGGACATATTTAACTCGTTTTTGCATCCTTATGCCCGGCGCGGTGTACAAAAGCGGGAAACAGCCGGAACTGCGCCACTTTTTTCAGCCGGTGGTAGCTGAGGGCAAAATTGAAGATTTCCGTCAGGAAGATGACGGCAATGTACCCGTTCAGGGCCCAGGTGGGGAGGATGGTCAGCACCAGGAGAACCCCCACCAGCGCGTCCAGGATATTATAGGACATGGAAAAGAGCATCTGCCCCAGACCCTTGAGGCAGCCATCGGTGACAATGTCCATGTAAATGACGGGGACCAGCAGGGCAAAAATGCGGATGTAGCTGCCGGCCTCAGGAGATTGGTAGATGAAGGCTGCCAGCGGTTCAGCGGTGAAAAACAAAAAGGCCGCGCAGCCCAGGGAAAATACCAGGCACTTCCGCAGCAGGTCCCCCACGGACTGGGCGATGTATTCCCTGCGGCCGCAGACCTGGGCCTCTGTCAGCGCGGGCACAAGCAGCTCCGCCAAAGCGGCCAGGAGACAGGAGGGGAAGGTGATGATGGGAAAAACCATACCCTGAATGATACCGTAGCCGGAGAGCGCCTGGTCTGAGGAATACCCCGCGGCCTTCAGCTGCCGGGGCACCAGCAGGTGTTCCAGCGTGGACAGGGAAGTCCGGGCATAGGCGGAGAGAGCCAGCGGGAGGGCCACCCCCAGCATCCGGGCAGTAAGACGGGGAGAAGAACCCGGATGGCCCAGATAGCGGCGCCGGTCGGAGAGATACAGGGCGAAAAGCAGCAGGAAGGAAACCAAATCTGCCGCAGCGCCCCCCGCTGTTACAGCGGCGCAGCTTTTTTCCAAATCGCCCTCCGGGGCCAAACCCAGGAAAACAACTACCAGGGCGATGTGTACCAGCTGCTGGGCCACCTGGACAGCGGCGGATTTGAAGACGCGTCCGGTGGCGGTAAAGTATCCTGCAAAAACCGCTGTAAGGGCGGCAAAGGGCAGGCTCACTGAGAAAATCCGCAGGCTCAGAACCGTCCGGGCATCGCCCACCCACAGAAATCCAATGGGCTCCGCGCCAAAGTAGAGCAGAAGAAAGGCGGCGCAGCCGAATACCAGGCTGTAAAGGCTGCAGCGCCAGACGGCCCGGGAGACGCCGGATGGGCGGTTTAAGCCGATTTCCTCGGAAATGATGCGTGTGGAGGCGAAGCGGATGCCACTGATGGCAAAAGTGGATGCCAGCATTCCCACGGACATGACCAGCTGAAACAGCCCGATGCCCGCAGAGCCGATGGCACCCACCAGCCATACTTGGAACACCAGGGAAATACAGCGCATGACCAGGGAGGAGCCAGTGAGCAGCGCGGTGTTGCGCATCAGGCTTTTTCCCATATGTGTACCTCCTTATGGACAACGTTGTGTAAAAAATATATGCGCAGCCTGACCAAAAATGCGCCCATACCCTCTGCTAAACCGGCTCTCTGAGAAAAACTGCATAAAATAGTACAGAAAATTTATCAAATTTTACTTGAAATATAGTCAGAATGTGGTATACTACCACTTGTGAAGTGTGTGTTTCGTCCAAAGGTCCGGAGCTTTTGACTTGCGCTGCGGTCCACAGGAGGGGCACAGAAGTCTTTTGCCGAGAGAGTAGGGGAAATCCGGCAAGTCGAAGAAATCTGAAAAAGGAGTTTTTAGCATGCGCTTAAAAGACATAAGACGCGACTTTGTGCGCAACCGCTCAGCGTATCTGCTGGCGTTGCCAGTAGTGGCATTTTTCATCATCTTTAACTACATACCAATGGCGGGTATTGTTCTCGGATTTGAGAAGTTCACGCCGAAGGCAGGCGTCTTCCTCAGTGAATGGGTCGGCCTGAAGAACTTTATCAACTTCTTCGGCAGTTACTATTTCGAACGTCTGCTCAAGAACACATTCTTACTTAGTTTCTTCGATTTGCTCTTCAACTTCCCTGCCCCTATCATTCTTGCGCTGCTGTTAAATGAAGTCGGCAACAAGTACTTCAAGAAGATTGTCCAGACCATCAGCTACATGCCCTACTTTATTTCCATGGTCGTTATGGCTGGTATCGTCATTGACTTCGTCGCCAGCGACGGTGTCATCACCAACGCCCTGTATGCAGTCGGGCTGATTGACGAGCGGAAGAACCTGCTGTCAGTATCGGGGTATTTCCGAACGATTTATGTAGCGACAGGTATGTGGCAGGGCCTAGGCTACGGCTCCATTATCTACCTGGCGGCCCTGTCGGGTGTAGACCAGGAGCTGTACGAGGCGGCCCGCATCGACGGTGCCGGCCGCTGGCGCCAGACCTGGCACATTACCCTGCCCGGTATCTCCGCCACCATCGTGGTCATGCTGATTCTCCGTATGGGTCAGATTATGTCCATCGGTATGGACAAGATTTTGCTTCTGTACAACCCCCTGATTTACGAAACGGCAGACGTTATCTCCACGTTCGTTTACAGAAAGGGTATCCAGGAGGCCGACTACGGCTATTCCACCGCCGTTGGCCTGTTCAACTCGGTCATCAACTTCGCGCTGCTCCTCATTTCCAACACGGTGAGCCGCAAGTTCTCTGAGACCAGCCTGTTCTAAGGGGGGACACACGATGAAAATTAAAGATACTCCAGGTAGAATTGTATTTAAAGTCATCAATACCATTGTTCTGATATTGATTGCTGTCATCTGTATTGCCCCAATTATCCACGTTGTGGCCGCATCCTTCTCGGACCCGACGCTGCTGACCCAGAGCAGCGGCCTGATTCTCTGGCCCCTCAGCGATGAGACCCATCCCCTGACGGTGCAGGGCTACCGGATTGTTTTCAACAATAACAGCCTGGTGCGCGGCTATGCCAACACCATCTTCTATGTGGGCGTGGGTACCTTCGTCAGCATCTGCTTCACCAGCCTGGGCGCCTACTGCGTCTCCCGGAAAAGAACCATGTGGCTGAAGTACCTGATGATTATGATTACCATCACCATGTTCTTCAACGGTGGCCTGATTCCGACGTACCTGGTTGTAAAAGGCGTGGGCATGATTAATACCCGCTGGGCTATGATTGTTCCCCAGGCTATCAACGTCTTTAACCTGATTATTGTACGAACCAGCTTTGTAACGCTGCCAGACAGCTTGGAGGAATCTGCCCAGCTGGACGGCGCGGGACATATCACCATTCTGGTGAAGATTGTGCTGCCTCTGTGTAAGGCGACCCTGGCTGTCGTGGCCCTGTTCTACGCAGTGCAGAAGTGGAATGAGTACTTCTTCGCCATGATTTATCTGACCGAGCGTTCCCTGTACCCCCTGCAGGTTATCCTGCGTGAAATCCTGGTTGAGAGCAACCAGAGCTCCCTGTCTTACGACAGCACCAGTTCTCTGGATAAGTACAAAACGCTGGTTGAGTATTGTACCATCGTGGTAGCTACGCTGCCAATCCTGTGTATCTACCCCTTCATCCAGAAATACTTTGTCACCGGTGTTATGATTGGCTCTATCAAGGGCTAGCGGCGCCGGAAGGAAGAAGAAAAA
>CAZRNK010000209.1:0-4415 GCA_964601435.1 uncultured Oscillospiraceae bacterium
GCTTGGTTTGTGCGCCCTTTTCGGGATGGTGCTTAGATCACAATGTTTCAACCTTGTATCCCCTTCCATCCACCCCTGCCTGTTTTGGCAGGGGTGAGATTTTTATTTTTACTCGAGAACTGCGCCCCGGGCGGCAGAGGTGACAGACTTGGCATACCGGGCCAGATATCCGGTTGTAATCTTGGGCGGCGGGCACTGCCAGGCGGCGCGGCGCTTGGCAAGTGTTTCCTCATCCACTTCCAGGGTGATGGAATAGGCGGGAATATCAATGGCAATCATGTCCCCCTCTTCCACCAGGGCAATGGGCCCGCCCTGGGCCGCCTCCGGGCAGATGTGGCCAATGGAGGCGCCCCGGGTGGCGCCGGAGAAGCGGCCGTCTGTAATCAGCGCTACGCTCTCCCCCAACCCCATGCCGCAGATGGCAGAGGTCGGGTTGAGCATTTCCCGCATGCCAGGGCCGCCCTTGGGCCCCTCGTAGCGGATAACCACCACATCGCCGGCCTGGATTTTCCCGGCATAAATGGCGTCAATCGCTGCCTCCTCGGACTCAAACACCCGGGCCGGCCCCCGGTGGCGCATCATCTCCGGGGCTACAGCGGAACGCTTGACGACACAGCCCTCCGGGGCCAGGTTGCCCTTCAGGACGGCAATGCCTCCGTCCTGGGAATAGGGGTTTTCAATGGGCCGAATCAGCTGTGGGTTTTTATTGGTTACGCCCGATAGATTTTCTTCCAGCGTCTTGCCGGTGCAGGTGAGGACAGAGGTGTCCAGCAGACCCTTCTTTGTCAACTCCGCCATGACGGCATAGACACCGCCGGCCCCCTCCAAATCCTCCATGTAGGTATCCCCCGCCGGGGCCAGGTGACAGAGGTTGGGGGTCCGCATGGAAATCTCGTTGGACATGTCCAAATCCAACTCGATGCCGCACTCATGGGCAATGGCGGGCAGATGGAGCATGGTGTTCGTGGAGCAGCCCAGGGCCATGTCCACCGTCTCCGCATTGTGGAAGGCCGCCGGCGTCATAATATCCCGGGGGCGGATATCCTTCTTCACCAGCTCCATAATCTGCATGCCCGCATGCTTGGCCAGCCGCAGCCGGGCCGACCACACGGCGGGGATGGTCCCATTGCCCCGCAGGCCCATTCCGATGGCTTCAGTAAGGCAGTTCATGGAGTTGGCTGTATACATGCCGGAGCAGGAGCCGCAGGTGGGACAGGCACAGTTTTCATATTCCTCTACCCCCGCCTCATCCAGCTTGCCGGCATAGTAGGCGCCAACTGCCTCAAACATATGGCTGAGACAGGTGCGCTGGCCATTTTTCAGCCGTCCCGCCAGCATGGGCCCGCCAGAGCAGAAAATGGTGGGGATGTTGATGCGTGCCGCCGCCATCAGCAGGCCGGGGACATTCTTGTCGCAGTTGGGAATCATAACCAGTCCATCAAACTGGTGGGCCATAGCCATCGCCTCTGTGGAATCGGCAATCAAATCCCGGGTCACCAGGGAGTATTTCATCCCCACATGGCCCATGGCGATGCCGTCGCAGACCGCAATGGCGGGAAACTCGATGGGGGTCCCCCCCGCTGCGCGTACACCGGCCTTGACCGCCTCGGCAATCTTGTCCAGGTTCATGTGTCCGGGCACAATCTCATTATAGGAACATACCACGCCAATCAGCGGCCGCTCCAGCTCCTCCCGGGTGTAGCCCAAGGCGTAGAACAGAGAGCGGTTGGGGGCGGTGGGAATGCCTTTTTTTACGTTGTCGCTTCGCATGCTGTAGCCTCCCAAAAATTTTTTCTTCAGAAAGTTGTCTGATTTCTCTTGAAATGTCTGACTTTATATTATAGGATAGAAGGAGAAATGTCAAGGTGATTTTCCGCAAAAGCGGCGAGAATGAAGTATGGAGTGTGACCCATGGAGAAAAAGAGCCTGGCCCAGCAGACGACAGAGCGGCTGTATGGGATGATTGTGATAGAGAGGCGTCTTGCCCCGGGAGATAAACTGGAAAATGAAGTTACCCTGTCCCAGGCCCTGGGCGTCAGCCGTTCCACCCTGCGGGAGGCAATCCGGACCCTGGCCGCCCAGGGAATCCTGGAGGTCCGCCGGGGCAGCGGCACCTATGTGTCCAGCCACGTTTATGAGCTGGATGGCTGCGACTTTTCCACCCTTGCGCAAATCCGGGGGCGTCTCCGGGATTTATTTGAGCTGCGCAGCATAGTTGAACCCAGTGCCGCCCGTCTGGCCTGCCGCCGGGCTACGGAGCGGGAGCTGGCGGAGATTCTGGAGCGCGGCCAGGCGGTGGAGGCCTGCATCCGGGCGGGAGAGGACCGCACAGAGGCGGACCGGGCCTTCCATGCTGCCATCGTCCGGGCCACCCACAACGCCTTTATGATGCGGCTGCTGCCGATTATCGACCAGGCTGTAGCCGCTGCCATCACTTCGGGCGAGCATGTGGAGGAGCTGGCCCAGGATACCCTCCGGGACCATGCACTGCTGATGGAGTTTCTGCAGAAGCGGGATGAGCTGGGCGCAGAGCACGCTATGGCCATCCACATGCGCCACAGTATGGATGTCATGGAGCTGGAATCCTGAGGGTAACAAAGCCCAAATTTACAGCAAAAAAACACCGCTCTACCGCTGGTCGGTTGACGCGGCCTCCTTTCAACCACTAAACTTGGGCCAGAGGTGGTATTCTCATGTATGTGATTGATAGAGCACGCTTCGGCGCTTTTCTGGCGTCCCTGCGGAGGGAACTAGGCTTGACGCAAAAAGAGCTGGCTGAAAAACTTTTCATCTCCGACAAGGCTGTAAGCAAATGGGAACGGGGCCTGAGCCTTCCAGACGTATCCCTGCTCCTTCCACTGGCAGAGTGCCTGGGCGTTAGTGTTGCAGAGCTGCTGCAGGGGCAGCGGGACACTCGGGAGACCCTTCCGGTGGAAGAGGTGGAGGCGCTGGTGGGCTCTGCCCTCCAGCTCACATCTCAGACAGAGGCAGCAAGCGCGGTCCATCGCCGCCGTCTGCGTGTAGCCTATATTCTTTGCGCCCTGGCAGGACTGGTGGAGACAGCCGCTCTGCTGGTATTGGGATACACCTGGGCAGAGCTTGCAAGTCCGGTCCTTTTGATGGAAGGGCTCTGTCTCCTCTTTGGCATCTGGCTGTGTTTTGGGATAAAGGAACGGCTTCCTGACTTCTATGACCAGAATCGAATCAGTTTTTACAGCGACGGTGTTTTCCGAATCAATCTGGCAGGCATACGGCTGAACAACAGCAATTGGCCATACGTTCTTCGGGCGATGCGTATCTGGCTGCTGGGTGTCATGGCCCTCTTCCCTGCGCTCTGGTGTGTGCTCCATTTTATATGTCCGGCTGACAGCCAGATTTTGAATGCAGGATTGGTGCTGCCGGTCTGCCTGGGGCTACTCATTCCCGTTTTGATTACAGCCCGCCGGCACCAATAAATTAAGCAGATTCAGAAAAAGCAGTGCTATAACAGCGCAGTCTTCCTTATAAGGTCAGTCCATATATTTCACATAGATTTTACCGATAGCGGGTAGCCTCTTCATGCTGCCCGCTATATTATTAATAAAAAATGGATACGTGTATTTGTGGCAAATTCCAATATGGCATACTTTCTCTGCCTTTCGCAAAAAAGCGCTTTGACGCACCAGACCGCAATATTCCATTTGAAAATGGCGTTGAAAATATATCTTTTTCAGAAAGAGAAGCCAGCCTATGAAGGTAATCATTCATGACCTTGGTGATGCGGCGACCCGTACACTGGAAAAATTGAATGCGTATTCCGTTGTCATACATGCAGATAATCAATATGCTCCCTGCCGCGGCTGTTTTAAGTGCTGGCTGAAGAACGCCGGTTTTTGCATCATGAAGGACTCTTTGCAGCACATTGGCGCGCTCATTGGCCAGAGTGACCCGCTGATTCTTGTCAGCCGGTGCTGTTACGGAGGATACAGCAGCCCTTTCAAGGCAGTCCTGGATCGAGCGATTGGGGACTCCCTCCCGTTTTTTACCTGGCGGGGTGGACAAACCCATCATATCAATCGCTATCCGCGCCGGAAGCTGCTGCGTGTTTGTTTTTACGGGGAATGCACCGAATTTGAGCGGGAGACGGCCAAAGAGGTTGTAGAGCGCAACCGCCTGAACCTGGACTATGAGAAAGCGGACGTGGTTTTCTTCGACAACATCGAACAGTTAATGGAGGACGGTTTATGAACCTTCTGCTCCTGAATGCAAGTCCCAAGAAAAAAGGCGGCGCATCCCGTTTCTTCTCAAGATTATTCCGGCTGCTTCTTCCGGGCGTCCGAAAGAAAGCGGTATCTCTCAGCAGCCGGCAGAACTTCCAACAGGTTCTGGAAGCGTTTCCCAATATGGATGCGGTATGCCTTTTCGTACCTCTTTAT
>CAZRNK010000210.1:0-4400 GCA_964601435.1 uncultured Oscillospiraceae bacterium
CAGTAAAACTGTTGCAGTCCACAACTGCGGCAAAATAGCGCATCTGCCTGAGCAGCATCCTATCCCCCTCCTCTCCTGTATCTGTTTCGCTGTTTTTCATTATAGCATATCCCAATCTGCTCTCCAACATATAAAAATAAAAAAACAGGAGATACCGTCCCCAGGGCAGGCTACGCCACAAGTCCGCCCTGCCTGTCAGGCGGAGCTTGTCTTCCTTTCCAGCCCCGGAATACATCGTTTTATTGGCCATCACTTACAGTAACCGCGCTGCGATACATAGCTGCGGCTGATGCGGCACACAATGGCCACCTCCCGCTGGGTCCGGGGCGGCAGGCCGTCCAGCCCATAGCGCATGCGAATGACGTCCGCCTCCCTGTCATTGAGCACTGTGCACACATAGTGGCGCACCCGCTGGCAGGTCTCCGCAGCACTGATGCGCTCGAGCATATCGTCGTCCTGGCTGATAATGTCCATAAGGGAGAGGGAGTTCCCGTCCCCGTCTTTATCAATAGACTCCGAGAGGGACACGTCCCCCGCTGATTTCTTCTGTCCCCGGAAGTACATTAGAATTTCATTTTCTATACATTTCGACGCATAGGTGGACAGACGTACCCCCTTGTCCGGCCGGTAGGTGGAAATGCCCTTGATAAGGCCAATGGTCCCAATGGAAATCAAGTCATCCTGGTCAGCGCCGGGGGTATAATATTTCTTCATAATGTGGGCGACCAGGCGCAGATTGTGCTCAATGAGTTTGTTGCGCGCCTCAATATCCCCCTCCAGCCATGCCTCTACATAGCTTTTTTCCTCTTCGGCGCTCAAGGGCCGCGGAAAAGACCCGGTATTGGTCCCCAGGCGCAGCATCAGGAATGTACTGCTCACCAGGAGCATAAACGCAGTATACAGCACACGCTTCCCTCCCCAATTTCAAGTATTGCTTTATTGTATTCCCTTCGCGCAAGTCCACATGCCAAATTTTCGCACTGCCTGTCTATTCTCGTAGATTCCAGGTCGAAATCAATCAAAATCTTGCAATTTTCTTTAATTATCTTGCATTTTCCTATTGTCGCCCCTTTCGTTATTGTTTATTAAAAAACGAACAATCCTGTATTTTTATTCACAATAAAGCCTTATTTTTAACAATAAAGCGTTAAAAAATAGATTTTTCGAAATAGTATTGCATTTTAAAAATATTGTGCTATACTCAAATCAGAAAAGGTAATTTTGCAAGTTTTTCAGCAAAAATTTCACAAATTGAAAGGAGTGTTCCCACATGATTAACACCAGTTATGTCGGCAACAAGGTTCTCGACGGCAAAGTAGCCGTTATCACCGGTGCTGGCAGCGGTATTGGCAAGGCTACGGTCAACATGTTCCTCCAGGAA
The DNA here is from genome assembly GCA_964601435.1 of uncultured Oscillospiraceae bacterium. Lineage (GTDB taxonomy): Bacteria > Bacillota > Clostridia > Oscillospirales > Oscillospiraceae > CAZRNK01. The sequence goes on from CAZRNK010000210.1 coordinate 1,382, forward strand.
GGGGCAGAGTGCATTGCGGCTGACCTGAATTATGACAGTGTCGTAGCCCTGAAGGAAGAGTTTTCTGACTACAGCGACCATATTCACCCCTTCAAGGTCAATGTCTCTAACAGCTCAGAAGTGGAAGCCATGATTGACTTTGCCATTTCCGAGTGTGGGAAAATGGATATCCTTTTCAACAATGCCGGCATCATGGATGGCATGCTGCCCATCGATGAGCTCAGCGACGAGATGTGGGACCGGGTTATGAAAATTAACACCGGCGGCGTTATGTACGCCTGCCGGAAGGCTGTCCGCTATTTCCTCCAGCGGGGCGTGGGCGGCGTCATTTTGAACACTGCCTCTCTGGGCGGCCTGTTTGGCGGCCGGGCCGGCCTGGCCTATACTGCCTCCAAGTTTGCGGTAGTCGGTATGACAAAGAATATTGCCTTTATGTATGGCGATGCCGGCATCCGTTGCAACGCCATCTGCCCGGGCGGCATTCAGACCAACATTGGCATTGACATGTCCAAGCCCAGCGAGCGGGGCTACAGCCGCTTCAATAACGGCATCCATCTGATGGATCGCATGGGCGACCCCAATGAAATTGCCGCCGCCGCAGTATTCCTCTCCTGTGATGCCTCCACCTTCGTAAACGGCGTCACGCTTACCGTTGACGGCGGCTGGAGCGCTTATTAATCTTCCTTTGTTTCCCCAACTTCCCCATAAAGTGAGAACCCCTGGCCCATACTGACGGCCAGGGGTTCTTGATTTATCATTTTCTAACGCTTACGTATGCGGGGATGCCGTTTCTCAGACCGGCTCGACTGTAATATGCCCCTCGTATGTGACGCCCGGCTCCAGCGTAACCGGTACGCCATCTACAAAAACCCTGCCGCAGACCCGGGAGGTCTCGTCTACCCGCAGCGAGGAGAGGTAGCTGGTTCTGAGCACCTGCCAAACCGCCCCATTTTTCAGGGACAAAATCAGTCCCGCCTGGTACACCGGCTTCGGGCTGCTGCGCAAAATCCCGATGCAGTACCATTTTTCCTGGGGCAGCGTCTCCATTTTCTCCCCTGTATCCCGGTCATAGTGGAACCCCTCTCCAGTCGAGATGACGCCCACATAGGTAGCATTTTTCAGCGTAACACCCAGATTCCGGGCATTTTCACAATGGAATTTGGAGCCAAACCGCCGGCTCATGGCGTCTCCTTTGGAGGCGGCAGCACCATCTAAATCCGCCTGGTCAATATGGCCCGTATAGCCGGAGGAATTATAGGTGTCCCCATATACCGTCATGTTGGAATAGCAGGCAGTGGAGTCCCAGCCTTTGCGGACATGAAAGACATCAATCTTCCCTGCCCGAATCAGTTCTGCGGCTTCCTGCCGCTCTGCCGCTTCGGGGATGTATGCTCCACATAGCCCTCCCGCAAGTCGTCCTCGTCCATCATCTGGAGAATGACGCCTGTCTCGGAGATTAGCTGAGAATCATCCACCACTACATTCTCTGCCCCAGAGGTCTTCATCGTGAAGCAGATGCAGCCGCAGTGGAGGCGCGTCCCCTCCTTGACCACAGTGCAGCCCGTTCCATCTCCCCGGTGCATCTGGACACCCACCTTGGCACTGTAGACCACCGTGTTTTTCTCCTCCACCGGCAGGTCTGCCAGACCAAACTCCGATACATAGTTCTCCGGCCTGGAGGCACAGAAAATGACGCTGGCGGCCTCGTTGGCGCAGACCGCGCCGAAATCCGCCGCAGCCACTGTGGAGCCGGCAAATTTCACAGTCGTATTCCCAATGGAGTATGTCCCATAGCCGCCCGCATGCTTCCCGGAAGCGAAGGGATGGCTGCCCAAATCCCGCTGGATTTCTCCATAAAGCTCTGAAAACGGGATTTTCTCCAGGCTTGCCCGGGCCGCAGCCTCCGAAGAGGTGTCCACTGCGGGATTCAGCCCGCCGGTAATCCCCACAAAAGAATTGACCACGGTGGAGCGGACGCCGTCATTGTTGTCCGTGGAGAGCACGCCCCATTTCTCCGCCAGGACAACGGACTGAAAATAGTTTACCTCTGCCTGGTCCAGGAGATTGGTAGCCCGGCAGTTGCCCTCAAAGCCGCCCCAGGCTGGGGCCTGGCGCATATCATCATAGAAGCTGTTGAAGCGGCCGTTGTAGTCCGCCTCGAACTCCCCGTCGTGGGTCTCCAGGCGGGAGTATTGCACAAGCCCCTTGGCGCTGCCCCCCGCCACCAGGGCGGAGCGGACAGTGCCGTAATTGCAGATGTCTGCGTGGTCGATAACCGTCTCTGTGCCGTCGCCTACCAGCAAAATGCCGGCCCCAAGTCCCTGGAAATCATCCCGGCTGTTTCCGGTAAAGCGTACTTTCAGATGCTCGATGGCATATTTCCCGCCTTTTGTGCCGTTTACCAGCACACCATTGAAATCATTGGCCGCATAGGCATCGGTTGGCGTACCATCGGAAGAGATTTCAATCCCGCCCTCTACAGCATGATAGGCGGCATCGATGCTCCGTCCAGGCACCTTCTCTCCATCTTCAATATACAGTGCCGCCCGGTAGGGTTCCTGCCAGTCGTCCCAGTACAGCGGCGCCATTTTCCAGCTGCCGTCCGGATTTTTCTCATAGCCGGCGGGCGGGCCGCCCACCCGGCCTATGTACCGGTATAAATCATAGCGCTCTGTCACAGTCAGTTGCAAATCCCCTTTATAGTGCCAGCCGCCGGTCAGGGGCTGGAACACCCCGTCCACCGTCAGGGTCACCACCGTCCCGTCCGGAGAGACAACCACAGAATTTTCCGGCAGACACAGTTCTGTCAGGCGCTTGTCTTCTGCCACATAGTAAACATAGGGGATTTCCCCAGACCCATCGGAGGCGCAAAAGGCGGCGTATAGAAGCTGGGACGCTGTCTCCCTGTCCAGGGGGGCAGCGGCATCGTTGGGCATATAGTATTCAATCAGGTCTGAGGTGAGTCCCACTGCCAGGCCCTTTTCCACAATCCGGCGCACCAGGGCATGGTTCGTAGTAT
>CAZRNK010000211.1:0-4390 GCA_964601435.1 uncultured Oscillospiraceae bacterium
AAGCTGCCAAGTTCTACAGTGTAGACAAAGCATTCCAATTGCCTCAGTTCCATTTTCCGTCTCCTCTCTTATAACAAATTGAATATATGAACATGGCAATTATATATTGGAATTTTACGAAAGTAAATGCTATATTTTAAGAAAATAAGAAAAATGAGAGGCTTTATGGAAGTTGTTCTTGTTTTGACAAACCAGCTGGCAAGTATGTTTGTATATATGCTGATTGGTTATATAATGTCCCGTATGGGACTAATCAACCAGCAGGGAAGCACAGCGTTGTCTAATCTTTTACTCTACGTGATTTTGCCTTGCGTCATTCTCAACGCTTTTACGACGCAGGAGTCCTCAGCGGGTAAGGGTGGCGCATTGGTGGCATCGTTAGGTTTGGCTCTGATAGTGTTGGGGTTTGCTATGGCGGTGTCAGCTTTGCTGTTCCGAAAACGACCTACTGCCAATTTTGGAGCAGCTTTTTCCAATGCGGGCTTTATGGGAATCCCCTTGATTACCGCGGTTTTGGGACAAGAGTCTGTATTTTATACCGTAGGCATGGTGGCTTTGCTGAACATCTTCCAGTGGAGCTATGGCCAAGCCATTTTGTCTGGCTCCCTGCGGCAGCTACGTCTACGGGATGCACTGGTTAATCCGTTGATGGTGGCGTTTGCGGTGGGGCTGGCAATGTATGCGCTGTCCATGTCGTTACCTGAGCCGCTGAACGGGGTTATGAGCACCCTGGCTGGATGCAACGGACCGGTGGCTATGGTGATTCTGGGTGTGTTGCTGGGGGCTGTGCCGTTGCGGGAGATATTTTGCTCTAAGACTGTATGGCAGGTGACAGGAGTACGCTTAGTGCTGATTCCTGTTCTGACGGTGGCGTTGCTGGCCTGCTTCCCGGCTACGTCGGCCCAGATGCGAACGGCGATTCTAATTGCTTCCAGTGCGCCTGTGGGTTCCAATTTGGCGGTGTATGTGCAAAAGTTAGGCCGAGACAGTGAAGAAGCTGTGAAGATGGTCTGTCTCTCCACGCTGGTGTGCGCCGTGACCATGCCAGCAGTGCTGGCACTTGGATATCTGGTTTGGGGACTGGCCTGATTTCTTTATGCAATGCGCATTAGTAGTTCAGGAATTTTATCTCAGCGGGTTCTTTCTACCGGTGTGCAGTTCTTTTTGGACATAGGAAAACCTCTTGTGTAATCTTCTTTTCTACACCACTCAGGAGGTCTACACAAACTCGGGGATGGTCTCCAGGACCACAAGCAATCCATCAGATTTTCCGGAAAATCTTCCCATAGTATGCCGTTTTTTGCACTGAAACAAGGACTAACGACTGCTACTATATGAACTAAACGATTTCCCTTGACATCTCTCAGGGATAGTGGAGACGACAACCTACAACATACAGCCATTGAGAAAGGAGAAAGACCATCATGAACAATCCGTTCACCTCCCCTGTTCCACCGCCCATATCAGACTATAAAGACGGTCCCGGCGGTATCTACGCCGGTTCTATGCCCCCGCCAGTCGGCTCACAGCAGAACTACGAGGGCCTGAATCACTATGCCCAAAAGGGCCAGATTGTGCTGGTTGGTTCGTCGTTGATGGGGCAGTTTCCCATCAACGAGCTAATGATGAGCCAGGGCCTGCCCGGCGTGGTCTATAACCGAGCCGTGGGCTGCAACACGAGGGAGTTCCTGGACAATTCCCCCCTCATGGAGCAGGCCATCTTTGCATTGAATCCGGGTAAGCTGTTTTTGAACCTAGGCACCCGGGACTTGGATTTACCCGGCGACAGTGTGGGCAACCTCATTGCCAACTACCAAATTCTGCTAGATATAATCCAGCAACGCTTGCCAACCTGCCAGATTTATATTATTGCCTTTTATCCTATACGCCGGTTGCGCCAAGACGAGCAGCGTCCTCCCAATTTCCGCACGCGAGAGTCGCTTTTGGAGACGAATCGGGCCCTGGAAGCCCTGTGTGTCCAGACGGGTTGCCGCTTTGTGGACATGAATCATGTTTTGGTAGACCCAGACGGCTATCTTCGTGAGGAATTCGCCGCCGACGCAATCCACTTGACAGTGGACGCGTATTACGCTCTGCTCCAGGAACTTGTGCGGTTTTTTTAAACGAAAGTCGTTATCGCACCCAAACGAAAAGAAAACAACAGCGAGAATACGACCGCTATTTGTATGATACGCTAAAACCACATCGTCATTATTTGGTTAATGAGGTGCAAAGGTTGAAACAGCGTAACTTAGGCGGAGAAGAAAGCGGAAGGGGCTGTGAGTGGAACCTTTCTGAAACCGTCTTGAGGGAGGAATGCTCCATTAATCCACAGCATCCCTTACAGTGTAGCACAGCCCTTGGAGAGGGGCTCTAATAACTACTACTCTATAATACAAGGAGTATCCAAGATGAAACGCAGTATACGTATTTTCGCATTGGTACTGTGCCTGTGCCTGGCCTTCTCCCTTGCCGCCTGCAACAGCAGCTCCAGCGAGGAGACAGAGGCCCCGGCCACGGAGACCCCGGCTGCAGAAGCCTCCGCCACAGAGGAACCCTCGGCAGAGGAGACAGAACCCGCAGCAGAGGGCGTTCCAGCCAATATGGAGCTGCCGCTGGTGGAGGAACCCACTACCCTTTCCCTGTGGACCACTGTCAACCCCAGCGCCCTGCGCATTATCAACGATTACAGTGAAAATACAGTCATCCAATATGCCGCAGAGCTTACCAACATCTATCTGGAGTGCACCTCCGTGGCCGGCAACCTGGCAGGGGAGCAGTTTTCCATTATGATTGCCAGCAACGACTATACCGACTACATCGGCAGCATGTTCACCCTCTACTCTGAAGGCATTGACGCCGCCATTGACAATGAAATTATCATTGATTTGACCCCTTATCTGGAGGAGTACGCCCCCAACTATTATGAGGTTCTCAACTCCAACGAAGACTTTGTCCGGAATCTGACCACGGACGAGGGCCGCATGGGCTGTTTTGGTATGCTGAGCGAGGGCTTTCAGGTGGATGCAGGCTATATGACCCGCCTCGACTGGCTCAATGCCCTGAACCTGGACGTCCCCGAGACCTATGACGACTGGTATAACACCCTGAAGGCCATGAACACCGAATATGGTGCAACGCTGTATGTCAACCCCATCGGCGTTGGCAGCCGCAACACCTTGACCGACGGCTATGGCATCGCCGTCTACACCGATGCCAATAATGCGGACGCTATCCCCTTCTATGTCAAGGAGGGTGAGGTCATGTGCGGCTACACCGCCCCTGAGTTTCAGGACTATCTAGCCATGATGGCTCAGTGGTATGCCGAAGGCCTGGTCTGGCAGGATTTCCCCACTGGCGGCGCAACCATATCCATAAAGAGTTCCGAGGCCTACTCCTCCTTCCTGAACAGCGAGATCAGTTTCGGCGTGCTAGAAATGGGCGACCTCTACACTACTCCGGCCAATTCGGCCGACCCGGATATGGAGCTGATTGCGGTTCCCGACCCGGTGCTGAACGCCGGCGACTCGACTCACATCGCCAGTGCCGGCCTGAACAGTGCCGGAACGGCCAGTTGGGCCATTTCCACCCAATGCGAGGATGTGGAGCTGGCGGTGGAGTACATCAACTTCTGGTTTACCGATGAGGGTGCCGAGCTGGGCAACTACGGCCTGGAGGGCGAGGCCTTCAATTGGGTGGACGGCGAGCGGGTGTGGACGGATTTGCTGATAAACAACCCCGACGGCTTAGCCTTCAAGGCGTTGGCCACTATCTATCTCCTGGACGACCAGCCCTTCCACATGGACATTGCCCGCAGCAACAGTATTTACTCCCCCGAGGAGTTGGAGTGCAGCGACATCTGGCTTTCCAACCGTCTGGGCGATTGGGAGTACCCCACGTCTGTATCCTTGACCAGCGAGGAGGGCAGTGTCTACAGCACCTATATGAACGATATCATCACCTACGCTGAGGAGACCATTCCCCAGTTTATTCTGGGCCAGCTGGATGTAGAGGCCGACTTCCAGGCCTTTGTGGACCAGCTCTATGAGATGGGCCTCCAGGAGTGCATCGATGTGCGCCAGTCGGCTTATGACCGCTACATGACCCGGTGATATACAACACCACTTACCCAGCACAAGAACATTCCCTAAAGGGGATGTTCTTGTGCGCATTCGCCTTTTCCTGGCACTAAGGAAGGACCCTGACGTATATTTAAAGCGCCCAATTTTTCCTTGCCGCTATCCGAATTCGCTGTGTTGCAATCCAGACTATAGCTATGATGGCTGCCAACATTTTTTTGTTGAGACAGGCATGACAAAATATTCACATATCATAATCCGGCTACGGTTTTCCACAGCCGGATTATCAGCATGTGGATTTTTGGCATATA
>CAZRNK010000212.1:0-4388 GCA_964601435.1 uncultured Oscillospiraceae bacterium
GCCTCATCCACATCATAGCCAACGCCTTCTCTGCCCCAGTTATCCAGATCTGCGCCCGCCTCGCTGTACTGGAAATCCAGCCACTTCAAAGCCAGCTCCAGGTTTTCACACTGGGTGGAAATGGAGACACACAGGCCATTGCTCAGCCCCACGTCGGGGCCCAGGTGCAGGGTCTGCCCCTCGTACATCAGTGCATCGGAAATGCCTGTCATGGCAAAGTTTTCATCCCCTGTGGAGTCTGCCGTATAGTTCCGACAATCCTCCGTGTTGGAAAACCACAGGCCAACCGCACCGGTATTGATAAGCTCATCATCAATGTCCTGGACACTGGTGCCGGTCATAAAGTCCTGATAAATCAGGCCCTCACTATACCACTGGTTCAGCATGGTCAAATATTCCTTATATGCCTCCTGGATGGGTCCAAAGTATACCACATCATCCACAACATAGAAGGGATAGGTCTGGAAGCTGCTGTTGCTGAAACCGGCAATGTCAAAGCCAGAAATCAAATAGTTGGACTGGGGGACACCTGTATAGTTGAGCCACATGGTTCCGCCATAGGTGTTCTTGAATGCCGTCAGCACTTCATAGTAATCCTCGTAGGTCACAGGCACATCCAGCTCCAGCTCATCCAGCCAGTCCTCCCGGATGACCGTCCCATAGACCACCATGGGCTCATCAGAAAATCCATAAAAACCGCCAATGGCGCCAGACGACGTTGTAAAACTTTTCTGGAGCTCTTCGCTGTTGCTGTAGTAATAGTTAAAGCAGGGCATCTGGTCCAGATAGGGCGCCAAATCAATGATGATTCCCTCTTCAATGGCGTAATCAATGCCGAAGGTATACAGTGCGTCAAAGTTATAGAGCATGTCGCAGTAGTCACCCCCAGAAATCATCAGGGAGAACTGGTCTGCACAGGTTTCTGTCTGTACAATGGTATATTCAATATGTACACCGGTCATCTCTTCCATTGCCGCCACCCAGTCCGAATCGTCCGGATAGGTTTTGAAAGAGGAGAAAAATCCAGGATAGACATACCACATGGAAAGTTCATTGTCCTCCCCTTCCGCTACCAGCGGCAAGTCATATACGTAGAGCTCGTCGGTGCTGGACGCTGCCGGCGCCTCTGTAGCTTCCACGCTTTCTTCATCCCCGGCCGCAGTGGGCTCGGCCGACTCAGCGGCACTTTCTGTATGAACCGCTTCTGTCTCAGCGGTTTCCGGGGAACCTCCGCAGGCCGCCAGCGTGCACACCATGGCGACTGCCAGGAGCAAGGATAGCATACGAATCTTTTTCATAACGTTGGAACCCTTCCCTTCTGCACTTGATGAAATTTCTGTTTAGTCAACAGACAGTACAATTCTGCCGCTGTACTCACCCCCTGGCGCCAATTGGGCCTCAGCCCCATCCACACAAATCAAAAGGCGCTTGCCCACCGGGGCCAAAACCTCTGCATCTGCGCCAATGGATAGGGCCGTTATATAGCTGGTCTCAGTGACAATCCATTTGGACGCCCCCTCCAGCCTGACGCAGACACCGTTATTCACTGTGGGCGCGGCCTCCTGTGTAATGTGGCCCAGCTCACTCCGAATGGTATCGTCAATATAATCAAATTGGGGCGCATAGTGCTGTTTGGCCGAGCTAATCGCTCCCTCCAAGCGGGTATTGAGCAGCGTAACCCCCAGGTTCTGGGGCCCCTGAATGCTGAAACGCTCCATTCTGGGCGCTTCCCCCTCCTTGGGCTCCGGCATAGGCCGCCGCGGGACCAGTTCCCCATCCGTCTCTTCCAAATCGTAAAACGGGCTGAGGGCCCCGGGAGGCTGGAGGTCGGGGTGCTTTGGAAGCCCCTCCGGAATCTCTCTGGTAGCCAGGGTACGCAGATTGGTTGTGGAATTAAAGAGATTGCCCTTCAAATCGGAGTCGGAAATGGCGATGGTGAAATCCCGCATCGGGTCGAGGACAGACAGCGCCCGCCCCTCTATATAGGTATCCTCCTTGTCATAAATAGAGACATCTACAAACACCGCCGGCCCCGGGTCATCCCCGTCCATCATCTGCAAAATGACGCCGTTGCCCGCCTCAAAAGTCGTGTTGCTGACGCGCAGATTGGAGTTGGAGGACTTTGCAACCAGGCAGGAGCTGGCCGTCCGAAAAGTAGAATCCGAAATATCCACTTCCAGTCCCTCGTCGCTCATCATGTTGAGGCCAAAGCGCCGGCCCGTAATCTCACAGCCATTTTTAATTTTCAGCGTGGCCTTTCGTCCCATGCCCATGGTCAAAATGGGAAAACCGTTGACATTGAACTTCGTGTGGTCAATTTCAAAATGGCTGTCGCCGATGCAGAACGTCCCGTAGCCATAAGAGCGGGGGCCGGACAGCTCCACATAGCAGTCCTTCACATACTGATAGACGGTGTTGTTGCCATCCACAGACAGGACACCCCAGCCATTGGAGGCAAAATAGCAATTGTTGTAGCGAACTGTCGCGTCATCGCAGAGCTGATTGAGCCGGTTTGTCCCCGTGGCACTGATTCCCCAGCTAAAGTCCCCCATTTCACAGTTCGGACTTAAATTGACCATACGGCAGTTGTTTACCGTAACATCGGAAGTACCGCCGGCATGGATGGCGCAGCGGGCAATGGAGGTCAAGCGGAAATCGCAGTTCTCCACCGTTACCTTAGCCCCATCCGGAACACAGACCCCGGCCCCTTTTCCCAGGAAGTCGTCGTTTTCTTCTCCCGAGGGGTCCTCCAAATCAAAATGGGAGTCCCGCACCAGGTACGCGCCATCTCCGCTGACGATAACGCCGCCGAACACGCCCTTCTCTGCACCCACATAGATGCCCTGGGCCACTTTCCCCGTCACCTTGCCGCCGATAATGGCGGCGGACGCAGATTGTGCCTCCAGCACTTTCCCCTCCTGGACAACTAAGGCCGCTTCCATAGGCGTATCTTCATACCTGGCTCCGGAGGGGTACATTTTCTGCACATAATATTCTGTCACCGACAAAATGACATCCCCTCGGTACTCCCCCGGCACCAGGGGCTTTACGACGCCATTTACCGTCAGTGTCAAATATTTTCCCGCAGGCGCCAGCAGCTTTGCCCCCGGCTCAATAATGAGGATTCCGAAATCCTCTGTGTCTGCCACAAACGTCTCACCTGCGTGGAAAACTCTTTGTTTAAAATCCCGTTTTCCCATAATCAGCCTCCTTTTATGTATTCGGCTTGTATATCTCAAGACTTGCAGCAAAAAGTGTGTCTATATATCCCGTCAGTCGGGGTAGCGCCCCACGGCATAGGTATTCCGGTCGTCCATCGCCTGATAGGGCTCTGGCGGCGGCACCGTGTCCTGAACGGGCTGAATTGGCGTAAAGTCGTAATGGAGAATCTCCGGCTCCGACAGCTTTGGCGGGTCACCGCCCAGGGAGCCCACCATATCCGGTTCGGCCAACAGCCGCTCATAGTTTTCATGGGCCCAGTCGCTCCGGTCATAAGGGCCAGCTATATCCGGACAAACCTGCTCATGAAAATACAGCCATTTCCCGTCCTCATACACGAAATCCGAGCCATACCGCTCCCACAGGAAGTTCCCCGCGGCGCCGGTCATCCCGTCGGCCATACGGAAAACTGCTCCAGTCCCGCCGCCCGGCGTCAGATAAAAGCTGCGGGCTGTTTTTCCGTCCTCCGCAACCTCAATGACCGGTGAGGCCAGCAGGTGCCCGCCTGCACAGCCGCCGGAACGCAAATCGGTGCCATACCACTCTGTTGCATATTCCTTTGGAACCTGTTCAGAGGCTTTCATATGCAGCGCTACCATCTGTTTATCCATGGCATAAACGCTGTTATAATAGATTTCCTCCGGACCCACCATCCGCCCGAAGCCGTGGGCCCATGTGGTATTTTCCTGTTTGGACCAAATGGTGTCCCATTCCTCCCGGGAATAATTCACCGCATGCAGATAGGCGTGGATGGCCTTGACAGACTCCACAGCCTGCACGCCCTTGGCCCGGTGGATTCTCGCCTGCAATGTACTCATATCCGCTCCCCCCTACGCTCAAAGTACCGGCGCCCCAAGTTGCCCCCAGGGCCGTAGCTGTGTACCGCATCATAGGAATAATAGGGCCGGGGCATGTCATACCAAATATATTCCCACCCATGGAGGGGGTCATATACTGTCTGGGGCAGCGTGGGGCTTCCAAACTCCGCCGCAACCGGGTCGGTGGCTGGATCTGGCCGCAGGGGCAACGCTGCGCTGTCCTCGCCCACCGGGATGCTGATGTCGTGATTTTGCACCAGGTGCCAGATTTTCCACTGTCCGTCCCGCTGCCGGACAAGGCCGGCATAGACCATTCCGCAGGTGAGGCAATCGTCTACTCCCCCTTCCGGC
>CAZRNK010000213.1:0-4375 GCA_964601435.1 uncultured Oscillospiraceae bacterium
CAGACCCAGGCCCCGCTCCAAATAGATCATAGGGCCGCCGGACCACTCGCCGTTTTTATTTTTCCGCCGGTAGAAGACGCCCAGCACATTTTCAGAAAAGCTGGTCATCATGCCAAAGAAGGCGGAGATCCACATCCAGAACACGGCCCCCGGTCCGCCGGCGGCAATGGCCGTGGCCACGCCCACAATGTTCCCAGTGCCCACTGTGGCGGCCAGGGCGGTGGCCGCCGCCTGGAACTGGCTGATGGCCTTTCTGTCCTTGGTTTTGGCCACGTTCTTGTCCCGGAAGATGGCCAAAAGCGTATTTTTTATGGTATAGCCAAAATGGCCCACCTGGAAAAAGCCGCTGCGGATGGTGAGAAAGATGCCTGTCCCCACCAATAGAAGCAGCATGGGCAGGCCCCAGACCACGTCGTTTACAACTTGATTGGCTGCAGAGACCGCATTTCCAATGGTTTCCCAAATGGATGGTGCTGCCGCTTGGGCTGCAAAGAGCTGCAGCATAAAACTCCCCCTTTGTTGTTGTGTATGCCGCACAGGACAGCAAAAAGGAGCCTGTCTATGCGGGACTCCTTTTAATATATGTATAGAAATGTGGTAAATAGTATCATATTTTCCCCTGAGATGCAAACCCTTTTCCTAAAGTAACAGCAAAGGGGGAATTATAGGCGGTTACGAAAAATAAAAAGCCTGTATCCAAGGGCCGTATTCTATGCTACAAGAAGAGCAAAGACCCGCCCCTGGAAAATTCCAGGGGCGGGTTTTGTTTGGATTGTCTAGGCCTTACTGGGCCAGATTCTCGTCGTAAGCGGCTTTCTGCGCCACCAACTTCTCGTACTTGACCTTGGCGTTCTCCTCGGCCTGGGCAAAGAGGGTCTTGGCCCGTTCCGGGAAGGACAGGGGCAGGGAGCTGTACCGAACCTCGCCCATGATGAAGTCCTGATAGCTGGCCGTGGGGGCCTTGGAATCGATGGACAGGGGGTTCTTGCCCTCGGCCTCCAGACGGGGATCGAAGCGGAACATGTTCCAGTAACCGGCTTCCACAGCGGCCTTGGTCTCGCTCATGGACTTGCCCATGCCGGCCTTGGCGCCGTGGTTGATGCAGGGAGCGTAGCCGATGACCAGGGAGGGGCCGTCGTAGCTCTCCGCCTCCAGCAGGGCCTTCAGGGTCTGCTGGTAGTTGGCGCCCATGGCCACCTGCGCCACATAGACGTAACCGTACTGAATGGCGATCTGGGCCAGGTCTTTCTTCTTCATGACCTTACCAGAAGCGGCAAACTGGGCAACAGCGCCGGTGGGCGTGGCCTTAGAGGCCTGGCCGCCGGTGTTGGAGTATACCTCGGTGTCAAAGACGAACACGTTCACGTTCTTGCCGGAGGCCAGGACGTGATCCAGACCGCCGTAACCGATGTCGTAAGCCCAGCCGTCGCCACCGAAGATCCAGAAGGAGGGTTTTACGAACTGGTCCCGCATCTCGTACAGCTCCTCCACCAGGGGCCGGTAGCTGCAGTCGCAGGGCTTGGAGACGATCTGCTCCAAAGCGGCGGACAGGTTCTTGGCAGCGGCCTTGGAGGCGTCGCCGTCGTTGAAGGCGGCCAGCCAGGCTTCCAAAGCGGCCTTCAGCGTTTCGTTTTCTACCTGGCCCAGGAGCTCTTCCGCCACTTCCTTGGCCTTGGCACGGCGCTGCTCGGAAGCGGTGGCCATACCCAGACCCAGCTCAGCGTTGTCTTCAAACAGGGAGTTGGTCCAAGCGGGGCCCATGCCGTCCTTGTTGACGGTGTAGGGGGTGGAAGGAGCGCTGCCGCCCCAGATGGAGGAGCAGCCAGTGGCGTTGGCCAGGTACATCCGGTCGCCAAACAGCTGGGTGACCAGCTTGGCATACGGCGTCTCGCCGCAGCCGGCGCAGGCGCCGGAGAACTCGAACAGGGGCTTTTTGAACTGGGAGCCCTTGATGGTGTTGATGGCGAAGGGCAGTTCCTTCTCCGTGACTTTTTCCACAGCGTAATCGAAGACAGGCTGTTGATCCATCTGGCTCTCGATGGGCTTCATAATCAGGGCCTTCTCCTTGGCGGGGCAGACGTTAGCGCAGCTGCCGCAGCCGGTGCAGTCCAGCACGGAGACGGCGATGGCGAAGTTGTACTGCCCGCAGTCTTTGCCGGTCATGGTCTTGGTCTTGATGGCATCCGGCGCCGCAGCGGTCTCCTCAGCCGTGAGGGCATAGGGCCGAATGACGGCGTGGGGGCAGACGAAAGCGCACTGGGTGCACTGGATGCAGTTTTCCGGGATCCAGCAAGGCACGTCCACGGCGATGCCCCGCTTTTCAAAGGCAGCGGTGCCCTGGGGCAGGTGGCCGTCCTTAGAATTCAGGAAAGCGGAGACTGGCAGGCTGTCGCCACGCATGGCGTTGACGGGGACCATAACATTGTCCACATAGTCCCGCAGATCTTCCCGGTCGGTGGTGATGCCGGCTACAGGGGCATCCGGTTCGGGATTGGCCCAACCGGCGGGCACGGTGATTTCTTTCACGCTGTTGATACCCGCATCCACAGCGGCCTTGTTCATGTTGACGACGGTCTCGCCCTTGCGGCCGTAAGTGGTCTCAATGGCGGACTTCATGTAGCCCACAGCCTCGTCCAGGGGGATGATGTTGGCCAGTTTGAAGAAGGCAGCCTGGAGGATCATATTGGTCCGGCCGCCCAGGCCGATCTCCCGAGCCAGGTGGATGGCGTCGCAGGTGTACACTTTAATGTTGTTATCCGCAATATATTTCTTGGCAGCGGCAGGGAGGTGCCGGCCCAGCTCCTCTGCATCGTAAGAGCAGTTGATGAGGAAGGTGCCGCCAGGCTTTACATCCTGCACGATGTCATACTTCTCCAGGTAGGAGGGGTTGTGGCAGGCCACAAAGTCCGCCTGGGAAATGTAGTAGGTGGACTTAATGGGGTTGTCCCCAAAGCGCAGGTGGGAGATGGTGACGCCGCCGGACTTCTTGGAGTCGTACTGGAAGTACGCCTGCACATACTTGTCCGTGTGGTCGCCAATGATCTTGACGCTGTTCTTGTTGGCGCCGACGGTACCGTCAGAGCCCAGGCCCCAGAACTTGCAGGACACGGTGCCGGCAGCGGTGGTGTCCGGGTTCTCGGTGATGGGCAGGGAGGTGCCGGTCACATCGTCCACGATGGAGATAGTGAAGTGATTCTTGGGCTCGGCAGCCTGCAGGTTCCGGTATACGGAGACGATGGCGCCGGGGGTGGTGTCCTTGCTGCCCAGGCCGTACCGGCCGCCAACCACCTGAACGTTTGCAAACTTGGAGTCCTTCAGGGCGGCTACTACGTCCAGATACAGCGGATCGCTCAGAGCGCCGGGCTCCTTGGTGCGGTCCAGAACGGCGATGCGCTCTACGGTCTCCGGAATCACGTCCAGCAGGTGCTTCACGCTGAAGGGCCGGAACAGACGGACCTTGATAAGGCCAACCTTCTCGCCCTTGGCGTTGAGGTAGTCCACAACTTCCTCAGCGGTGTCGCAGACGCTGCCCATGGCCACGATGACCTGTTTGGCGTCCGGTGCGCCGTAGTAGTTGAAGAGTTTGTAGTCGGTGCCGATCTTGGCGTTGACCTTGTCCATGTAGTCCTGAACAATGGCCGGCATGGCGTCGTAAGCGGCGTTGCAGGCCTCTCTGTGCTGGAAGAAGGTGTCCGGGTTCTCTGCAGAGCCCTTCAGCACCGGGTGGCTGGGGTTGTTGGCCTGGCGGCGGAAATCGGCCACGGCGTCCTTGTCCAGCATCTCGCCCAGGTCGGCGTAATCCCACACCTCGATCTTCTGCTGCTCGTGGGAGGTGCGGAAGCCGTCAAAGAAGTTTAACATAGGCACGCAGCCCTTTACCGTGGACAGGTGGGCTACAGCACTCAAATCCATGACCTCCTGCACACTGGACGATGCCAACATGGCATAGCCGGTGGAACGGCAGGCCATGACGTCGGTGTGGTCGCCAAAAATGGACAGGGCATGGGTGGCCAGGGCACGGGCCGACACGTGGATGACGTTGGGGGTCAGCTCGCCGGCGATCTTATACATGTTGGGGATCATCAGCAGCAGGCCCTGGGACGCCGTGAACGTGGTGGTGAAGGCGCCGGAAGCCAGGGAGCCGTGCATAGCGCCGGCTGCGCCGCCTTCAGACTGCATCTCCACGACCTTTACGGTCTGCCCAAACAAGTTCTTCTGGCCGGCGGCGGACCACTTGTCCACCAGCTCTGCCATGGGCGAAGAGGGGGTGATGGGGTAGATGGCGGCGACTTCTGTAAACGCATACGCTACATGGGCGGCAGCCGTGTTCCCATCCATGGTTTTGAGTTTCCTTGCCATAGTGTTCTGTTCCTCC
>CAZRNK010000214.1:0-4354 GCA_964601435.1 uncultured Oscillospiraceae bacterium
TACGCCAACAAGCACCGGGCCCATTACAACACCCTGGTGAATTTCCTGCAGTAAGGAGGTTTTTGAAAATGTCGAACCCGCAACAGTGTGCCAATCTCCTGACTGAGAAGGAAATTCTCAGCGATGGACTTATCAGCCAGAAGCTGATTACAGAGAGCTACAACACCTTCGCTGGGGAGTGTGTCAATGAGCAGCTCCGGAGCGCGTTCCTGAACATCCTGGACGATGAGCACTGCATCCAGGCGGATATTTTCTGCACCATGCAGTCCAACGGCTGGTACCAGGTGGAACCCGCCCAGCAGCAGAAGGTCCAGCAGGCCCGGCAGAAGTTCTCCGCCCAGCCCTAACCGCTGCCACCCGGACAAAGCAAAAAGCGTGCCGCAGATATGCACTGCGGCACGCCTTTTGCTTGCGCATTTTTCAGTGTTTACCAGAAAGTCCGGAGGGCGGCGATGTCCTCCCGGATGCACTGGATTGGGTCTGGGACATACTGCTCATCCCGCTCCAGGGTAAAGGCCTGGCAGCCGTTGGCCTCCGCCGCCGTCATCAGCGCCCGGTAGTCGAGGACGCAGGCCTCCATAGGTCCGCTGACAGCCTTGATTTTTTCCATGGCGGCGCGCATCTCCTCCGGCGGTGCAGGGGGCGGGCCGGCCTCAGCCTGGTCCAGAGGCGGCAGAACCCCGCTGCCATCCCCCTCCGGCGGCGGCGCCATAAAGCCGACGCCCTCCGGCCCCAGGACACCGGTGCAGGCCTTGACATGCATCAGCTCCACCCGCCCGGCATATTGCTGCACGAAGGCGATGGGGTCAATGCCCGCGCAGGCAGCCCAGCCGGCATCCATCTGGA
The DNA here is from genome assembly GCA_964601435.1 of uncultured Oscillospiraceae bacterium. Classification (GTDB taxonomy): domain Bacteria; phylum Bacillota; class Clostridia; order Oscillospirales; family Oscillospiraceae; genus CAZRNK01. The sequence continues at coordinate 847 of CAZRNK010000214.1, forward strand.
GGCAGACCCAGTCGGGGTCCGTATTCTTCAAAAGTGTCTCTATCAGATACTCCCCGCCGTCTGTGCGCCATTCGTGGGTGTGGTTGTGGTAATAGAGCTTGAAGCCCTCCTCTGAGAGCCTGCGCCCCGCCCGGTTGAGCCGCTCCGCCGCCCGGAGGGCCTGCTGCCGGTTGCCAAAGGCCACCAGGTTTGAGCCCGCCACATACCGGACGCCCAGCTGGTGCAGCAGCGCCGCATCCCGGACTGTCCCCTCCGGCGAAGCCAGCTCCATGGTATTGATAACCCGGAGCCCCGTCTCCCGGAGCACCTGGGCAATCTCCTGGTCCAGGGGTTCCAGGCCCAGCGCCAGCGCCTGCTCCGCCATCTCCCGGTGCGTCAGGCGCAGAGGGCCATATCAATAGGTTGCCAAATACAAATCCTTCATGTTTTTCTCCTTTTCTCCGTTTTTTATCCAAAGGGGCCTACGGCCGCCGCAGAATCAAATCCGGTGTGATGTCCGCCGGGGTCCGGCAGGCGGTAAAGGCCATGACGGCCCCCAGCTGCTCCATATACCCCTGGAGCTGCCTCGCCACAGCCTCTGCACCGCCGCGGAGGATGGCCGGCATCAGCGCCTTGCCAATTCCCACGGCGTCAGCGCCCAGGGCCAGGGCCTTGAACACATCATGCCCACTCTCCACACCACAATCCACAAAAATTTTCAGCCGGCCGCCCACTGCCGCCTTGATGTCAGGCAGCAGCATCAGCGGCGCCGCAGCATAGTCCATTTTACCCCCGTGATGGGAGACCAGGATGCCCGCCAGCCCTGCATCGGCGCATTTAACCGCATCGGTAACACTGAGAACACCCTTGGCAATAAAGGGCAGCCCTGTGGCAGCTGCATAGCGGCGCAGCTGTGCCTGGCTCTTGGGCTCCATGGCTGCGCCCTCCAGCACGCAGAGCCTGCCGCTGGGTTCGAAGGCGTGGTCAATGTCCATGCCCACAGCGATGCAGCCGCTCTCCTCCGCGGCCTCCATCTCCCGGAAGATGCGCGCCTCGTCGGCAAAGGGCTTGATGACTCGGACGGTGGCCGCGCCGGTGGCGCAGATGCGCCGGAGCTCCCCGTCGGAGCACAGCCCCACCCAGTTGAGGCAATTCACCTGCCGGGCCGCCTCTGCCTGGACAACGGTTCCGTCCTCCCCCAAATGGGACAGCGCCGCCGTCATCACCGGGGAGGAAAAGGTACGCCCGAACAACTCCACACGGGTATCCGGGACACCGCCGTCCAGATACCGGAGCTGGTAAAGGAGAGAATCAAAATAAGCCCGGGTAATACCGGCGGCACTGCCCGGCCGGCCCGTATCTGCGGGCGGAGGCGGCATGCCGGGGGCTTTCTTTTTGCTGTCCATCCTGCTTTCATCCTTTCCTGAATCAATTTTGTAAAATGACAACGTTAACAATATCTCCATTTAAGATGGCGCGCCCTCAGGATGCGCCCACAGAGCAAAATGTTATCGTTAACATTTCTGATGGAAAAACTATACCATACTGCCTGCTGCCTGTCAATCGGAAAGTGTACGCCCCGCTGAATGTCCGGCTGGCGCTCCAATACGGCGCAGTGTACCCCGGTCCATATAGTCTGTCCCAATGTCTGCAGACCGGGCTGGAATGCAAAAATCCTCCATCCGCGTTGTCAGAAAGTCCAGCACCGTGTCCCCAATGTCAGAAAACCGCAGGGCTACAGAATCAATGGGAGGCGAAAGCTGTGCGGAAAGCATGTTGTCATACCCCACAACGGAAATGTCCTCCGGCACCCGCAGCCTGTGGGCGTACAGGCACTGCAAAACTCCGGCGGCCAACTGGTCCGAAGTGGCAAAAATAGCCGTCGGCGGTGCCGCCAGCCCCAGAAGCGCCTCCGCAGCTACGTATCCTGCCCCGGCGCTGTAGCCATCTGTCAGGCATGTCAGCGCACTGTCGGTGTCCAGACCGCCGGCCTCGGCCCCCGCTCGGAAGCCGGCCAGCCGCTGGCGCTCCACATTGAGCGCAGGCGCTATGTCCGCCGGCGGCAGTTCTTTGGCGGCAACCAGGCCCACCCGCCGGTGTCCGCAGCCGGCCATGCGGCGGGCCACCTGGGCACAGGCGGAGAAGTCTGTCACCAGCAGATTGTCCACCCACGGCGCACCATACCCCCGCTCCACCGCCACCACAGGCACTGACAGCTTCTCCAGCAGGGCCAGCACCGTCTCGGAAAGCAGCGGATTGGAGAGGACCACCATGCCATCGGCCTGCAGGGAAAGGAAGCTGCGGACAGCCCGCTCTTCCTCCCCGGGCTCCGCCTCCAGCACCAGCAGCTCATAGCCCCGCCCCTCTGCAGCCCGGGCAATGGCGGCGTTCATATAGCGGAGCAGCCCGCTGTCGTTGTGCACGCAGAGGCTGCCGATAATGCCGCTTCTGTCCCGCTTCAGGGCGCTGGCCATCTGGTTGGGAATATAGCCCAGCTCCCGAATCTTTTCCTCAACCCGGGCGCGGGTGGCCGGGGAAACGCTGCCGCTGTTGTGGAGCACCCGGGCCACTGTGGCGTGGGAGACGCCCGCCGCAGCGGCTACATCTAATAAACTTACCTTTTTCATCCTGCACCTCCCCGCTGAATGTGAACGATAACACCATACTGTATTTTTCCCGCTTTGTCAATGCCTCCGGGTCTTTTTCAAGATAGGCAGTCGGAAAAAGACAAAATGTGAACGTTCACTATTGACATCATATTGAAATACGCTATAATGTTAACGTGAACATCATTTCTTATACACCCAGAAGGAGGCTGGCAGCATGCAAACAATACGAGTTGGCATTGTGGGTTCGGGCATGATGGGCTTGCAGCACGCAGAGGCTGTCCGAAGGATTCCCGGCACAGAGCTGGTCGCCCTTGCGGCTTCCAGCGCAGAACGTGCAGAGCGGACATGTGCACAGCTATGCATTCCCCGCCCTTACGGCAGCTTCCAGGAAATGCTGGAACAGGAGCGGCTGGATGCCATCCATATCTGCACCCCAAATTATACCCATGGGGAATTTGCCCGCCTTGCCATAGAACGGGGCGTCCATGTGTTCTGTGAAAAACCGCTGGGGATGTCCCCGGCAGAGACCGGCGCCCTGTGCAGCCTCGCCGAGGCCAGCGGCGTTGTGGCCGCAGTCAATTTCAACTACCGCTTCAACGCCCTTATCCGGGACATGCATGCCCGGCTGCAGGCAGAGGACTTGGGCCGGAGCTTTTTCATCCGGGGGACATACCTGCAGGACTGGATGCTTTACAACACAGACTACAACTGGCGCTGTGAGCCGGCGCTGGGCGGCCCCTCCAGAGCCATCGCGGATATAGGCTCCCACTGGTTCGATGCGGTGGAATTCGTCACGGGAGAGCGGATTGCCCGGGTATATGCCAGGCTCATTACTGTACATCCCCAGCGGATTAAGGAGGCTGCAGACGGCAAAATCCATGCATCCGGGGCCCCGGAAGGCGCCGCGCCGGTGGATATCC
>CAZRNK010000215.1:0-4349 GCA_964601435.1 uncultured Oscillospiraceae bacterium
TGGGACGGCTTCCGCACCAAGCCCTTTGAGTGGTTCAAGGAAGTGGCCGAGGGCAAGGAGGTCAACCCCTTTGACCCCTCTATCCCCGTCAAGCCCTACCGGCCCAAAAAGGCCTAACGAAAAAACACCGGTTTCTTTTCCAAAAGAAACCGGTGTTTTTTTCTTCTGTTTTACCGGGGAAAGAAGGGCCGGCAGCGTTTTTACCGGCCGACGCCGTAGGAAATAACCAGGACGGGAATCAGCCACAGCAGCATGAAGCTCAGAAGGTTCGAGACGGTAGCGCTGTCATAGGCGGAGGACCAGCACAGGAAGAAGAGCACCAGCAGCCCCAGCACCGAGGCCAGAATGGAGAGGATAAGCCCCACCCGGGCGGCAAAGCAGAGCTTGCGGCCGCACTCAGCCGTCTCCACCATGGGGCCCAGGCCCTCCCGGGAGATAACCGCCGCCACCGGGCTCTCCTCATCGGGCGCCAGGGCGCTGAGCCGGTAGCGCTCCGCCATGGAGGGGAAATCAAAGCCGTCGGTGGGCATTTTGAACTTCTGCCGAATCAGCAGAGGCGTGATATTGAAGTCCCGAATGGCAAACAGGGGAAAATGCTTCCCGTGGAGGAGCCTCACCAGGGCATCCTGAACCGAGCTCACAGGCACATAGCTCATGTTGAAAATGCCCACCAGAGAGCCGTTGAAAGCGGTAAACACGGCGTTTTTTGTGTTCAGGGAATGGGGCAGGCGGATGCCCATGAGCTGCATGAAGCCGTTGGTGCCCACCAGGACCTGTTCCCCGCGGATAAGCCCCGTGAGGCCGCCGCCCTCGTGGACGGAGAAATTCTCCACCCGATGCATGGTGCAGCCGTTGCGGCGCATCAGCTCGGTAAACACCGGGGACAGCCCCCCGCCGGAGCAGGCCAGCATACTGCCGGTGTAGGAGATAACTTTGTCGGTAAAGGTGCCCTCCAGAATCCGGATGCCCTCAATCGAGATGGTGCCGGCCGGGAAGAGGTCTGTATCCGTAATGACAATCCGGCGGCTTTTGCCGATGTCCGCACAGCCGGCACAGCCGGCCAGGGCGGCCCCGCTCCGGGCCAGCCGGCGTGCGGCAATGGCAAAGGGCAGGGGGAAGGCCACCGACATGGACAGCGGCGCGGCCACCGCCGTCATGGCGGCCAGGACGTGGAAGAAGTTCCCCCGGCCGGAGATGGCCACCAGGGCGCTGAGCACCAGGGCGGCAATCAGCAGAAAGGGGGCGAGAAAGCGGTACGCACTTTCCGTGAAGTCTGCGCCCTCGCTCCGGCGAATGAAGCCGGTGATGGGGCGGGCCGATTTCAGCAGGGCGTCTTCCTCGTCGTCAACGCCCGTCTCCACTGTGACAGCGTAGGGATTTTTGGCCATAGAGAGGATTTGAAAACCGGTGCGCAGGGCGGTACAGGTGAGCCGGCTGCCCCACAGAGCACAGAGCATGGACAGCGCAGCCGCGCCGCAGAAGGGCAGCCCCGGGGCACCCTCTCCCGCCACGGCCACGGCAATGGCGTCCGCCACGGAGGCGAGGCAGGCCACCGCCACCAGGGATTCCGGACCTGGCCGGCCGCGGAGCAGGGAGAGGAAACCTGTGGTAAATACGTCCAGACCCACCAGCATGACCGTTGCAAGCAGAATCAGGCACATGATGGCGGATACACGCACGCTCTGCATAGCCCCCAGCAGGGGCAGGCCCAGACTGTGGGCAAAAGAGATATAGATTGTAATGGCGCAGAGGAACAGCGCCAGCATGCCCCGAAGCTTCAGGGGGCCTACCTGCGATGCATAGAGCCGGAAGGCCTTTTTGGGGGAGACCTCCGGCGCCTGGGTCTCCTGGTATTCCTCCTCCGCCTTTTCTGCCGCCTTGCGCTGCTGGCGGCGGGCGGCCACAATGGCCAGAATGGACACCAGGGGCGCTAAAAAGACTTCGGAGAGATTGAGCCGCGGCCTGCTGCTGGTGTCCTCCTCTTCCTCTGACTCGTCCTCTTCCGGCGCGGGGAAGTCCGCCCGGGCGTATGTATCCCGTTCCTGTGCCCGGCCATAGAGCTCCCGGGCCTCCGGCGCAGAGGCGCGGCGGGGTTCAGGTGCAGGCTCGGGCTCGGAGGCCAAATCCAGCTCCGGCGCAGAGGTGGCCGCAGGGGGCGCCTCCGGCGTGGGGCCGGCAGCATCCTCCTGGGGTTCAGATGCTTCCGGTGCTGCCGCTACATCTGGGGAGGCTGAATCCTGCGGAGGGGCGTCCAAATCCTGGTCCCGGAGCTGGGCGGCGGAAATGGTGTCGGAGAGGGCCTCCATGACGATGGAGCGGCTGCGCTGCTCCAGCTCACTGGGCGGGGTGCGCTTTTCTCCGGCGATGTAGGCCTCCGCCTTATATTCCGCCAGGATGGACTCCAGAGTGAACTCCTCGCCGCTTATGATGTTGTCCAGATTGTTTTCGTTCATAGGCGTTTCCTTGCAGATGGGTGTACAGTAAAAAAGCAGCTATCCCCGCTGGCGCAGGGCCTCATAGAGCACGATGGCGGCAGCAGCCGAGGCGTTGAGGGAGCTGAGGCGGCCCTTCATGGGGATGCGGAGAAGGAAATCGCACTGCTGCTCCACCAGGCGGCTCATACCGTCCCCCTCGGAGCCAATTACCAGACACATTGGGCCGGTCAAATCCGCGTCCCAGAGGGAAGTTGTCCCCCCGGCGGCAGTCCCATAGACCCAGCAGCCGGCGGCCTGAAGCTCCCGGATGGCGGCAGTGAGGTTGGGCACCCGGGCCACGGCCATGTGCTCCGCCGCCCCGGCGGAGGTCTTGCTCACAATGGCGGTGATGCCGGCGCTGCGGCGCTTGGGGATGACAATCCCATGGACCCCGGCGCACTCTGCAGTGCGGATAATGGCCCCCAGATTGTGGGGGTCGCTGATTTCATCGCAGAGGACCACAAAGGGGCTCTCCCCCCGGTTGCAGGCAATCTCCAGAATGTCGGCCACAGTGCAGTAGCTCCGGAGGGCGGCCAGGGCGATGACCCCCTGGTGGGCCTTTGTCTGGCTCATGGCGTCCAGCTTGTGCCGGTCCGATTCCACCACCACGGCTCCGGCATTCCGGGCAGTGGAGGCGATGTAGCGCAGGGTCTTGTCGACGTCCCCTTTGGCAATGTAGACTTTATCCAGGGGCCGGCCGGCCCGGAGGGCCTCCAGGACGGCGTTGCGCCCCTCGATTTGGTCCTCCCGCTCCGCGTCAAACGGCATGGAATATGCCTCCTTTTTCTCGTGTAGGTGGTTTTGTTACAGACAGGCCTTCAGTTTCTCTACAGCGTCCAGCCGCTCCCAGGGCAAATCGATGTCTGTCCGGCCGAAATGGCCGTAGGCCGCGGTCTGCCGGTAGATGGGCCGGCGCAAATCCAGATTGGAGATAATCTGGGCCGGGCGCAGGTCAAAAAGCTGCCTTGCAATTTCCGCAATCTGTGCATCCGGGATGCAGCCAGTGCCCTGGGTGTCCACAAAGACGGACACGGGCCGGGCCACGCCGATGGCATAGGCAATCTCGATTTGGCACCGGCGGGCCAGGCCGGCGGCCACGATGTTTTTGGCGATATACCGGGCCATGTAGGAGGCGCTGCGGTCCACCTTGGTGGGGTCTTTCCCGGAGAAGCAGCCGCCGCCATGGCCGGCGTAGCCGCCATAGGTGTCCACAATGATTTTCCGGCCGGTGAGGCCGCTGTCGCCCACGGGGCCGCCTACCACGAAACGGCCGGTGGGGTTGATGTAAAATTTGGTGTCCCGGTCCAGCAGCGCCTCCGGGAGGGTGGGGCGGATGACCTGCTCCAGGACCGCCTCCCGGAGCTCCCCGATGGAGATATCCGGATCGTGCTGGGTGGAGACCACTACGGCGGGAATCCGCCGGACGGCGCCGGCGCTGTCATATTCCACCGTCACCTGGCTCTTTCCGTCGGGGCGGAGCCAGGGGAGCTTCCCGGTCTTGCGCAGCTGGGCCAGGCGGCGGGTGAGCTGGTGGCTGAAGGAGATGGGAGCGGGCATGAATTCCGGCGTCTCGTCACAGGCGTAGCCGAACATCATCCCCTGGTCACCGGCGCCGGTCTCCGCCTCGTCGGTGCTGTCATAGGACTTGTCCACGCCCTGGGCAATGTCGGGACTCTGCTCGTCGATGGAGGTGAGTACAGCGCAGGACTTATAGTCAAAGCCGTACTCCGGCTTGTCATAGCCAATCTCCTGAATCGTTTTGCGGGCAATGGAGGGGATGTCCGCATAGCAGCTTGTGGTAATCTCCCCCATGACCAGAACCATGCCGGTTGTGCAGATGGTCTCGCAGGCCACCCGGGCCATAGGGTCTTTGGC
>CAZRNK010000216.1:0-4345 GCA_964601435.1 uncultured Oscillospiraceae bacterium
ATGCGCAATCCTCGCCCTGTTTCTCAGCGGCTGTGGGGAAGGCGCTTCAACGGAGGACATCCTGTATCTGCACAACACGCCCTCAGACCAGCACATCGCCGTCATTGGGCATAACGTATTCCTCATTGGCACCGATGCGGAAATCCTGCGCTATGATACGCAGACCGGAGAGCTCGAAACATTTTGTACCGGATGTTATGCACAAGTCCTCCTGGCCTATGGGGGTATGCTGTACTTTGGCGGTCAGGATGGCCTCTGCCGCCTCCCCCCCTCCGGCGGGGAACCGGAGGTGCTGTATGGGGCGGGTGTGCCTACACTCCTCATCCCCTATCAGGGGAAACTCTATTTTGAGACGATGGGCGGATATTTTGCCCTGGACCCGGACAGCGATACGGTCGCACAGCTCTCTGCGGGGGGGGGGAAGCTCCAACGGGCCAAATTTATCCTCTATTCCGGCGGATGGATCTACGCCAACGGCCAGAGCGGTGCCGGTGACAGCACAGTGCGGTTCCGGCCCGATTTGAGCGAGCAGGAAGTGCTCTTTGAAGAGAGTTACCTGTTCACCTGCGCCGGGGAGAACGGCATCTACTACAATGCCGCGGGCAGCCACTGGTTCCGCTCCAACGATGGGGAAATTCAGGAGATGCCCGGCCCCGTCCTCTGCGACGACGGCGGGACGCTGTATTATGCTGACGATGAAAACGCTGCGGATTCTTGGCTGGTGCGCCGCACTCCCGACGGGGAAGAGACACGTCTGATACAGCTCTGGAGCTATAATCTAATCCCGCCCACCTCCACGAATGTGGTCTGGCCGGATTTGCTTTTTGCCGGGGATCGGTTTTTTTACTGGCTGCTTGGAAGGAATCCGGAGACCGGCAAAGCCGGCCGGGTTCTGACGATGCTGGACTTGGAAAGCGGAGAGACCCAGGAGATTTTATACGTAGAAGGAAATGTGAGTTGATTGTTGGGCGCCTTTTTGCCGGTTGTCACAGCATTTGAGCAGAAAAAAGACACGGGAAAGCGCAATTTCCCGTGTCTTTTTTTGTTGCCTGTCCTATTCCAGGCCTGGGCTCAGGCGGCGTTTTTCAGGGCATAGCCGCTCTCCAGCAGGCGGCAGAGGATTACCGCCGTCTCCGCCTTGGTGACGCTGTCCCCGGGGCGGAAGCTGCCGTCCTCATAGCCGATGATGATGCCGGCGCCGGCCCCGCGGTTCACCGCCTCCAGGGCCCAGTCAGAGATGCTGTCCATATCCGTAAAGCTGGCGGCGTCCGCCTCCGGGAGGACAAAACAGTTGTCCACAATGACCAGAAGCTGCTCCCGGGTGATGGCGTCATCGGGGCCGAAGGTGCCGTCCCCATAGCCGTTAATGAGCCCCAGCTCCGCCGCCGCGGCGATGTAGTGGACCGCCCAGTGCCAGCGGGCGTCGGTAAAGGGCGTCTCCGCATTGTAATTGGGCCTTACAGTCCCCTGGGCCTCCAGGGCGGTGAGCAGCATGGTTACATACTGCGCCCGGGTGCTGGCATCATCCGGGAGGAAATATGCCCCCTCCAGGCACATGTTGGCCCCCAAATCCCGGAGCTGGGCAATATAGGGGTCGGCCCAGTGGCCGACAGTGTCCGGGTAGGTAGCTGTCTGCTCCTGCTCCTGTTCCCGCTCCTCCAGAACGGCAAAGCCGTAGTCCAGCAGGGCAATGGAATCCCGGTGGCGGGTGTCGTTGTTGCTGGCGTGCATCACGACGCTGATAATCCGGTGCCCGTTGCGCACCGCAGTGGCGCTCAGGCAATACCCTGCGGCGGTGATGGTGCCCGTCTTGAAGCCGTCGCACCCCTCATAGTAATAGGTGGTCAGCAGTTTGTTGGTATTGGACCAGGTGGTGCCGTTATAGTACACGCTGGTCATGGAGGTATAGTCGAGAATCGTGGGGAAGCGCTGGATGAATTCCCGAATCAGCATGGCCTGGGAGCGGGCGGTGATGTAGTGGGGCAGGGCGCCGTGGCAGTTCTCATAGGCCGCCTCCAGGCCCAGCCGTTCAGCCGTTGCGTTCATCCGCTCTACAAAGGCCGCCTCGCTGCCGGAAATATACTCCGCCGCCACCAGGCAGGAGGCGCTGGCGGAGGGAATCAGAATCAGCTTCAGGAGGGTGTCCACATCCAGGCTGTCGCCATAGGGCAGGGGCACCGCCGTGGGATAGGCACTGTTGCGGGACATGGCAGCGGCCGCGTCGCTGATGGGCAGCTGGGTGTCCCAGGTCAGGTTCCCGGCCTCCAGCTCCTCGAAGATTATGTACGCTGTCATCACCTTGGTCATGCTGGCGGGGACACGCATGGTGTCAATGTCCTTCCCGTAGAGCACCTCGCCAGTGTCATAGTCGATGACAATCGCGCTGTAGGCCGAAACACTGGGCTCCGCCGCCGCTGCCGCCGGCGTGGCCAGCATCGCCACCACCACTGCCAGAAGGACAAGCAGGCTCCCCAGCTTCCTCTCAATACCATTTCTCATTCGTTTGGCTCCTTTCTAAGTTTCAGGGTAATCTATCGCCAGCCGGGCCGCCCCGGCAAAATGCGCACTACTCTCCTTCCCCGTCCAGCAGCAGGGCCTCCAGCTCCGCCGCAGAGGCGACCACCCAGGCCGCCCCCGCGGCCTGGAGCTCCCCGGGCTCTGCATAGCCGAAATCCGCGCCGATGCACGCGATATTCAGGGCCGCAGCCCCCTCCACATCATACTTCCGGTCGCCCACCATGACGCAGCGGGGTTTCTCCGCCTCTGTCACCCCCAGGCGGCGCAGGCTCTCGGCCACCACCGCCGCCTTGGTAGGGAGGCTCCCGTCCATACCGCTGCCCACAATGCATGCAAAGCAGTCCGCGAGGCCGTAGTCCGCTAGAATCCGCTCCACAAATTCCTGGGGCTTGCTGGAGGCCACAGCCAGGCGCTTTCCCGCCGCCTTCAGCCGCCGCAGGAGGGTATCCATACCGGGATAGAGGCTGTGCTCTGTAATGCCGGTGACGCTGTAGCGCTCCCGGTACTTGGCAATGGCCTGCCGGGCCTCTGCCTCGCTCAGGCCGCAGTGGCCCATAAAAGTATCCAGCAGGGGCGGCCCCACAAAGCACCTGAGGGCTTCCGGCGCCTCCGGCGGCAGCCCCAGCGCCGCCATGGCATACTGGACGCTCTTGATAATCCCTTCGCCGCTGTCGCTGATGGTTCCGTCCAAGTCAAATAAAATGGTCTCAAACACGCCCTGCCCGCCCCCTCTTTTTTCTCTATAAAAAGTATTATATAGTTCCCATTGGAAATTGTCAAACGCTCCCCGGCGCGCATAGGCTGGGGTGACATCTATTTCTTTTTGTGAGGTTGAGAACATGGGAACACAAAACATATCCCGTTTTTTTCTGGGGGCCAATGCCGCCACGGGGTTTTACTCCCTGTATGACGGCTTTGCCCGGCCGGAGGACGGCGACTTCCTCTGGGTTATCAAGGGCGGGCCAGGCTGCGGCAAATCCACCTTCATGAAGCGCCTGGGCGCGGCCATGGAGGAGGTGGGCCTGGATGTGGAATACATCCACTGTTCCGGGGACCCGGACTCCCTGGACGGCGTCTATTTCCCGGACCTGCACATCGGCTATGCCGACGGCACCGCCCCCCACGTCCTGGATCCCCGCTACCCCGGCGCTGCGGGGCTATACCTGGATTTGGGCGCTTTTTACAACAGCGCGGCCCTGGCCGCTCAAAAGGAGACCATTGTGGACTTAAACCGGCGGTACAAGGCCCTGTATGCCCGGGCCTATGAGACGCTGCAGGCGGCCGGCGGGCTGCGCCCAGCCCGGTATCCCGGCATCACCAGCGCGCTGGAGAAAACGGCGGTCCTCCGCCGGGCAGCCGGGGCCGTCAGCCGGGAGCTGAAGAAAAAAGGCGCGGGGACAGGGCGCATCCGCCGCCGGTTCCTCAGCGCCATTACCTGCCAGGGCAGCGTCTTTCTGGAGGAAACCCTCACCGCCCTGTGCCCGCGAATTTACACCCTGGACAATGAATATGGCCTGGCGCCGGTATACATAGAGGAGGTTGCCCGGCAGGCATCGGAGCGGAACTATGATATCTGCCTGTGCCCCGACCCACTCCATCCGGATACGCCGGAGGCAGTGCTCATTCCGGAGGCCGGGCTGGCCTTTCTGGCCATCACTGCCCGGCGGGGATTCCAGGGCACGCCCTATCGCCATGTCCGCCTGGACGCCATGGCAGACGCCGGCACAGTCCGCGCGCTGCGGCCCCAGCTCCGGAGCGCAGGACGGCTCTATGCCTCCCTCCTCCAGGAGAGCATCCAGACCCTGGGCGAGGCCAAGGCCCTCCACGA
>CAZRNK010000217.1:0-4324 GCA_964601435.1 uncultured Oscillospiraceae bacterium
ACTTCCCCCGTCCCCGCCCGTGGGCGGCATTTCTTTGGGCTCCACCCGTTTCTTTTGCCATAAAAGAAATGGGTGGAACTTTCAGGCGCTGGTGTCTGTCAGCAGGGTCAGCAGCTCCTCCTGGGAGCCCTGGGCGGCATAATAGGCCCCGGTGGAGGCAAAGCGGCATAGAAGCTGGCCTTCCCAAGGCCAGCATTCCACGGTGTCCGGGGTACCGGACACCATCGAGAGTTCGATGACCATAGCCGGCTCCGCCAGCCGCACCTTCGGCGCGTTAATCGCCGTATACTCCAGGAAAGCCGCCATCTCCGAGAGCACCGCCGTATCCGTAACGGTATACTGCGGGCCGCCGCCCTCCGTGTCCAGGTAGACTTCTGCGGAGACAATCTCCAGCCCGTTCTGGGGCGCATCTGTGGCTGACGGCTCCTCCACTGCCCCCGCCGTTCCATCTGCTGCCGCCTCCGCATCTTCCGCGGGCACGCTCTGGAGGGATGAGGTGCTGTTCTCTGCTGACTCCGGAGCCGCTTCCGGAACTGCCCCCTCCTCCTCTTTGGCGCTGGGGGCTTCCTGGGCCGCTGCCGCCTCGCCGGCGTCCTCTGCACAGGCATAGAAGAGGCCCTCTTCTCCGCCGGCGCCGGCAGCGCTGCTGTCCGCAGTCCGGGCAGCAGACAGCTTGGGCAAAAAGGCCGCAATGCCAATCAGGAGAATCAAGCAGGCCGCCAGGGGCAGCACGCTGCGCCACCGCCAGTGCCGGCGGGGCTGTGCGGCAGCAGGTTTCGCGCTCTCCCCCGCCTCCTCCCGTACACGGGCCATAATTTTCTCTGTCAAATCCGCCGGTTCCGGCTCCTCCCCCAGCCCGGCGACCGCATGGGACAACTCCAGGAAGGCATCATACACCAGCCGGCAGTCCGGACAGCTCTCCAGATGGGCCTGGAGCTCCGCCTCTTCCTCCGGCGACAACTCGCCGTCCAGCTTTGCACTGATGAGCGCTTGATAATGTCCGCAGTCCGGCATGGCTACACCCCCTTTTCCTGTATATTAGACGGAGGGAAACCGGAAATGTTCCCGTCTTCCAACAAGATTTTGCAGAGTTTTTGCCGTCCGCGGAACAGCCGGGACTTCACCGTCCCAGTCTCCAGGCCCAGCACCTGGCCAATCTCCTCATAACTCAGCCCCTGGATTTCCCGCAGCACCAGAACCTCCCGGTATTCCAGGGCCAGCTTGTCCAGCCCCTGCCGCACCGCCTCCCGGAGCTGGGCGCGCTCCAGCGCCGTCTCCGGGGAGAACCGCCTGTCCGGGATTTCCAGCTCCTGCACCTCGCCCTCTTCCTCACCCACGGACAGACTGAAGGTCTGCCGCCGGCGTTGGGCGCGGAGCATATCAATGCAGATATTGCTCGTCAGCCGGTAGAGCCAGACGGAAAACCGGCTCTCGGCGCGGAAGCTGTCCAGGGAGCGATAGGCCCGGAGGAACACCTCCTGGGCGGCGTCGCTGGCGTCCTCCGGATTCTCCAGCATCCACAATGCCAGATGGTACACCTGCTTTTGATTTTCCGCCACCAGGGGCTCAAAGGCGTCCGTCTCGCCGGAGAGAACTCTATCAATCAAGGCGCGCTCCTCTTCACGCGTCATGGGCTCACCTCAATTCCCGCTTAATCGCGTCCGCAATGCGCTGTGCATCCTCCAGGGTCTGGATGGTCACAATCTGCCGCTTGAAATACCCGCTGTGGGGTACGCCCCGGAGATACCAGGCGAAATGGCGGCGGGCCTCCAGGCAGGCCAGCTTCTCCCCTTTCCAGGCCGCAGCCATGGTAAACTGCTCCATGGCTGTGTCCATCCGCTGGGCAAGCGGGGGCAGCGGCTCGACTGTATCCCCGGCAATGGCCGCATTCCCCCGGGAGAAAATCCAGGGGTTTCCAAAGGCACCCCGGCCCACCATCGCAAAATCCGCCCCGGTGTAGCGGAGGATATGCGCCGCGTCCTCGGGCTCAAACACATCGCCATTTGCAATGACCGGAATGGACACCGCCGCCTTTACATCCCGGATGATGTCCCAGTCCGCCACGCCGGCATACATCTGGGCCCGGGTGCGGCCGTGGACTGTCACAGCGGCGGCCCCCGCCGCTTCGCACATCTGGGCAAATGCCACGGCATTCACGTTTCCCTTGTCCCAGCCCTTGCGGAACTTTACCGTCACCGGCACGCCGGCCGCCGCCACCACGGCGCGGATAATGGCCGCCGCCTTCTCCTCGTCCCGCATCAGGGCGCAGCCGTCCCCGTTATTTGCCACTTTCCCCACAGGGCAGCCCATGTTGATGTCCAAAATATCCGCCCCGGAGAGGGCCACGGCCTTTTCCGCCGCCGCGGCCATGGTCTCCGGCTCGCTGCCGAAAATCTGCGCTGCCAGCGGGTGGGTGTCCAGGGGGTTGGCAAGCAGCGTCCTGGTCTTGCTGTCCTGATAGCACAGCGCCTTGGCGCTCACCATCTCCGTACAGGTCAGCGCGGCCCCTTCCCTGCGGCAGATTTCCCGGAAGGCCGCGTCCGTCACCCCCGCCATGGGGGCCAGGAGCAGCCGTCCGGAGAGGGATACCGTACCGATGCGCGTCATGGTGCGTCGGCTCCATTGGCGGCCAAATCAATATCCAGCCCCACAGGGCAATGGTCGCTCCCATAGATTTCCGGGCAAATATAGGCCTTGTCAATTTTCTCCCGGATTCGCTCCGAGCAGAGGAAATAGTCAATCCGCCAGCCCGTGTTGTTGGCCCGGGCATTTCCCCGGAAGCTCCACCAGCTGTAGGCTCCCTCCAAATCCGGGTAGAGGTAGCGGAATGTATCGGTAAAGCCCGCGTCCAGCAATCGGGAAAATTTCTCCCGCTCCTCATCGGAAAAGCCGGGGTTTCCCCGGTTGCTCTTGGCGTTTTTTAAATCAATCTCCTGGTGCGCCACGTTCATATCCCCACAGACAATGACCGGCTTTTTGGCGTCCAGGGACTCCAGATACGCCCGGAAGGCGTCCTCCCAGGCCATGCGGTAGTCCAGCCGCCGCAGGCCGTCCTGGGCATTGGGTGTGTAGACGCAGACTTGATAGAAATTGTCAAACTCCAGCGTAATCACCCGGCCCTCTGTATCGTGTTCCGCCAGCCCTAAGTTGCAGGAGACAGACTTCGGCTCCAGCTTCGTAAAAATGGCTGTGCCGGAATAGCCTTTCTTCTCCGCATAGCACCAGTACTGATGATAGCCGGGCAAATCCAGCTCCAGCTGGCCGGCCTGGAGCTTTGTCTCCTGCAGGCAGAAAATATCCGCATTCAAATCCCAGAAAATCTGCTCAAAGCCCTTCTTGACACAGGCCCGCAGGCCGTTTACATTCCAGGAAATCAGGCGCAGCATCCTCATTCCTCCTTTGTCTGATTGCACCGGGCGTCTGTCAGGCTGGCATTGCGCAGCCGGGGCGGCTCTCCCGCCCGGGTGTCCAGGGTGTCCGGTGTTTTTACTGCCACCAGCCGGTGGATGGGCACGCCGGCGGCATGGAATTTCTCTTCATAGTCTGTCATGACCCCCACCGGCCCCGCCTCGTGGAGGTCGTCGGTCCGCTCCCGTATCGCCCAGCCCTCCGCAGCGAACTGCTCCTCGGACCAGGCAAACAGGGGCGCATTGTCGGTTTTAAAATGGATTTCCCCGCCCTGAGGCAGCAGGGCGGCATATTGCCGGAGAAAAGAGGGGGCCGTCAGCCGGTGTTTGGCGTCCCGGCTCTTGGGCCAGGGGTCGCAGAAATTTATGTAGATGCGCGACACCTCCCCCGGGGCAAATATCTGGGGCAGGTTCTTCACATCGCAGTCCAAAAAGCGGATGTTCTCCAGTCCCTGGGCCATGCAGCGCTCCATGGCCACCACCATGGCGTCAGGCACCCGTTCCACCGCCACCAGGAGATTTGCAGGGTCCAGCCGGGCCGTCTCTACGGTAAAGCGTCCCTTCCCGCACCCCAGCTCCAGGTGCAGCGCCGCATACTGGGGAAAGGCAGCCTGCCACTGGCCCCGCAGCGCCTCCGGCTCACCCAGGAGCACCTGGGCACACCGCTCCATGCGGACTGGTAAATTGGGTTTCTTTCGCATTCGCATTGTAATCACTCCAAGGAGCATGATACCATAAGCGAAGGAAAACATCAATGCAGAAAAATATTGCGAAAATGTCCGATGTATAGTATAATACCTTCGTTATGGCCTTGTGGCCGTATTTTTTACCTGTGGCAGTTCCTGCACTGCCACCCACACACCGGGGTGTTGCGCAGTTGGTAGCGCGCCTGCTTTGGGAGCAGGAGGCCCGGGGTT
>CAZRNK010000218.1:0-4300 GCA_964601435.1 uncultured Oscillospiraceae bacterium
TCCTTCGGCCTGTGGGGGCTGCGGGCGGGCGTGTGGTACCGGGTGCAGGAGTATTACTATGATGCCCGGCAGGCCATGCGCCAGAAAACGGATGAGGAGTATGTCCGGGATTTGCTTGCCCTGGCGGGGGGACGGCGGCTGGAGGCAGTGGTGGTCGACCCCTCCGCCGCCAGCTTTATTCAGGCCTTGCAGCGGGCAGCGCTCCCGGTGCGCCGGGCGGACAACGACGTGCTCACAGGCATCCGGGTGACGGCCGGGCTCCTCCGGGCGGGGAAGATTGTCATCTGCCGTCCCTGCGTGGATGCCATCCGGGAGTTTTCCCTGTACCGCTGGGACGAGGATGCGGGGGTGTCGACAGACCTGTCAAGGCCGATGATCACGCCATGGACGATATCCGCTATTTCGCCATGACCATCGCCAAAGGCCGGGAGGCGGTTCTGGAGGGGCGCTGGGTGGAGCGGTAAAAGACAAGATGAAAAAGGAGGAGACATTTGTGGGGCGATTTTTCAGAAAAAAGGCGCCGGCGCAGGTGCAGATGCGCAGCGGAAACCGGCATCCCTTTGGGGTGCTAGACAGCTATGTGCCCCTGGGCGGCGGGGAGACGCGCCTCTACCGCACCATCCGGGAGGCGGTGCCGGTGGTGGATGCGGCCATTGTCAAGCTCATCCGGCTCACTGGAGGCTTTCAGGTGCGCTGCGGCCAGCCCAGGGCGGAAAAAGAGCTGGGCGCCTTTTTGCAGCGGGTGGACGCCGGACGGGGGCAGCGGGGCATTGAGGCCTTTCTGGACACCTATCTGGACTCCATGATTACCTGCGGCCGGGCGGTTGGGGAGATTGTAACCCGGGGCAACCGGGAGATTGCCGCCGTTTTGTGCGGCAATGTCCGGGATGTGCAGATTCAGGAGGGAAAAACGCCGCTGGAATTTACCCTGTGCGGTGTATCGGACGGCGGCAGCCTGGAAGCCTTCCCCCGGCAGGAGCTGCTGCTGTTTACGGCCTTTCATCCCGACGCGGACGCCCCCTATGGGCGCTCTCTGCTGGAGTCCATGCCCTTCCTGACGGAAATCCTGGTGAAAATCTATACCGCCATCGGGGCCAACTGGGAGCGGGCGGGGAATGTGCGCTTTGCCGTTGTCTACAAGCCCCAGGGGGATTTGTTGGACAAGGCCTATGCCGCAGAGCGGGCAGACCAGATTGCCAAGGCGTGGAGAGAGGCGATGCAGAGCGGGAAAAGCGGCGTGGTGCGGGACTTCGTGGCGGTGGGGGATGTGGACATTCGGGTCATTGGCGCGGATGGGCAAATCCTGGACAGCGAGGTGCCGGTGCGGCAGATTCTGGAGCAGCTTATTGCCAGGACGGGAATACCGCCCTTTATGTTGGGGCTGAGCTGGTCCTCCACCGAGCGGATGAGCGCCCAGCAGGCGGATTTGCTGACCTCAGAAATTACAGCCATCCGCTGGATGCTGATGCCGGTGCTGGAGAAAATTTGCAGCCTGTGGCTCCGGATGCATGGGTATGCCTGCGAATTTGAGATTATTTGGGACACCATCAATCTCCAGGATGATGTGGAAGAGGCCAGGGCGACCCTCTACCGGGCGCAGGCCGGGCAAATTGCAGGCCAGGCGGGGGAAAAAGAGGAGGCCTCCGGCGCAGTGCTGCAGCCGGAGGCGCAGGAAGAAAGGAGCGAAGGGCAATGAAAATTGTAAAAGCAGGGACGGCGCAGGCCTCCGGCGCGCCTACGCCGGAGGCGCTGGAGGCGATTCACGCCTTTGCCAAGGGGACGTTGACAGCGGAGGAGGTGTACACCTTTTCCATTTTGCTCTGCGACAATGAGGTGGACAGAGATTTTGAGCGCTTTCCGGTTGAAACCCTCCAGGAGCTCCAGGGGCTGTTTGTGGGCAAGACGGGCATTTTTGACCACGACTGGCGCTCCGGCAACCAGAAGGCCCGCATTTACCGGACAGAGCTGGTGCGCGAGCAGGGGCGGCACAACAGCCTGGGGGAGCCTTATACCTATCTGAAGGGGGAGGCCTATATGCTCCGCACTGCGGGCAATGCGGAGCTGATTGCCGAGATTGAAGGGGGCATCCGCCGGGAGACCAGCGTGGGCTGCGCTGTGAAGCGGCGCGTCTGCTCCATCTGCGGGCAGGAGATGGACGCGCCGGGCTGTGCCCACGAGCCGGGGGCGCACTATGACGGGCGGCTGTGTTATGCCGAGCTCCTGGAGGCCTCCGATGCCTATGAGTGGAGCTTCGTGGCCGTCCCGGCCCAGCCCCAGGCGGGGGTGCTGCACAAAGGGCGCGACGGCGGCGCGCCATCAGCGCGGCGGCGGGGGCAGCTGGAGAAGGAAGCGGCCCTGGGCCGGCAGTATCTGGCGGAGCTGCGCCGGGAGGTGCGCCGCTTAGGGCTTCTCTGGAATGGGGAATTTTACAAGGCCCTGGAGGGGCCGTCGGCGCGGATGGAGGCGGAGGAGCTCCTGGCGCTGAAGGCGGCGCTGGAGGCACAGCTCTCGGCGCGCTATCCAGCGGAGACCCAGCTGCCGGGGCTGGGGACGGCGGTGCGTTTTGACGGCAGCGCGTATCAAATCTGAAAGGCGAAATTTTCAAAAATAGGAGGAAGTGCAGATGAAGGTAAGTTTTGGCGGATTGGGCGAGCAGGTGGCTACCTTTTTCAACAGCGCCAGTGCGGCGGCGTCTGACGGGGAGCGGGTGAAGGTCTCCGGAAACGGGGAGGTAAGCGCCTGCAGCGCGGGGGACAGGTTCTTCGGCGTCGCTCTGGCGGCGGATTCGGACTTTGCCGCCGTACAGGCGGGGGGCTTCGTCACGCTGCCCTATTCCGGGCAAACGGCCCCGGCAGTGGGCTATGCGACGCTGTCCGCCGACGGAGAGGGCGGCGTGGCCGTGGATGAAGACGGCTGGGACTATCTGGTGCTGGAAGTGGATACGACGGCCGGCACTGTGGGATTTTTGCTGTAAAGAGAAGGAGGCGCATACGCGATGAATGGTCACTATCAGGAAATCCGCCTGGACAAAGGCATGTATGCCGAGGCGGGCAAGAGTTTTACACAGGTCCTGGAGAGCCTGGACCCCAGCGAAGCCTACAAGGGTACGCCCCTGGAGGGGATGGACGCCTATCAGCGGCAGCTGAAGCGCTTTGACATCCGGGTCCGGGGTGCGGCCAGCGACCGGGTGGAGAAATTCTTTCACACCACAGAGAGCTCGGTGCTCTTCCCGGAGTATGTGGCCCGGAGCGTCCGGGCCGGGATGGAGGAGGGCAACATCCTGCCGTCCATCACGGCCTCGGTGACGCAGTTTGAGGGGCTGGACTACCGGAGCATCTACTCGGTGCCCACAGAGGACGACAAGAGCCTGCGGCGGGTGGCAGAGGGCGCCATAATTCCCCAGACGGAGGTGAAGGTACGGGAGAATACCGTAAAGCTCTTCAAGCGGGGCCGGATGCTGGTGGCCAGCTATGAGGCCATCCGCTTCCAGCGGCTGGATTTGTTCTCCGTCATGCTCCGGCAGATTGGCGGGCAGATTATGCGCATGCACTTAGACGACGCCATCGGCGTCCTCATAGATGGCGACGGAAACAAAAACCCCGCCGCTGCCTATGCTGTGGGGGACAAGACCATCGGCGGTACGGCGGGGAGCCTTACCTATGGGGAGTTGCTGGCCTTCTGGAATACCTTTGACCCCTATACGATGAATACCATGCTGGTGGGCAGCGGCGCCATGCTGAAAATCCTCCAGTGCGCGGAGTTCCAGAACCCGCTGACGGGGCTGAACTTCCAGGGGACCGGGGAGCTGAGCAACCCGCTGGGGGCCAAGCTCATCCGGACCAGCGCTGTGGACAGCGACACCATCATCGGCCTGGACAGGGGCTATGCTCTGGAGATGGTGTCCGCCGGGGATGTGACCGTGGAGTATGACCGGCTCATTGACCGGCAGCTGGAGCGGGCGGCCATTACCAGCATCTCCGGCTTTGCCAAGCTCTACACGGAGGCCTCCAGCGTCCTGACCATCTGATGCAAAGCGCGCCCCGCTCCCGGCAGCGGCCGCGCTGCCGGGGCGGGGCGTGTGGGGAAAATTTTCAGGAAGAGGTGAACCATGGCGGACAACGTAGAGGCAATCTATGCCCAGGCCCTGAAGCTGCTGGGCCGGGAGGGGGAGAGCCAGGCGGAGGAGGCGCTCCGGGCCATGTGTGCCGCCACCGGGGAGGAGCTCTCTGCCCGGCTGCGCCAGGGTGTAGACGCAGCCGGACTGGGAGAGAGCTTTACCCAGGCGGCGGGGGTGCTGGCC
>CAZRNK010000219.1:0-4265 GCA_964601435.1 uncultured Oscillospiraceae bacterium
TACAGGTAAATCCACGTTGCTACAAATGTGAGGTCACTTCATATTGTCCTAAAAAGCACCCCTCTGGCCGTACAATCGTCCCATGGAGAATGTTCAGGTCATTCATGACGATCCCCCCTTTTCTGTTCAGGTCTTGCCCGGCCGTGGAAAGCTGTCAGTGCAGCATGGCGTCAATGGCTGCAGCTGCCCTCTTGCCCTGGGCTACGGCCTCTACGATAGTGGCTCCGCCGTTGAGCCAGTCTCCGCCTGCGAAGTAATTTGTATTCTCCAGACGATGCGTCTCCGGATCCACACGCCCCTGCAGCAGCGTCGGATCCGCCTTTTTGCCAATGGCAAATACCACTTGGGCGAACTCCAGCGTAAATTCACTCCCGGGCACCGCCTCGAACCCCTTGCGCGCCTCTCCCGGCCGCTCTACCAACTGGTTACGCACAAAAGTTACTGCCGCACCCTTTTCTGTCTTCGCAATGGATACTGGGGAGACCATGTACATCAGCTCCACACCCCGGTCCACCGCAGCGAAAAACTCCTCGTCACAGGCAGGCATTTCCTCCCTGGAACGGCGGTAAGCCAGCACAGCCCGGTCCGCACCCGCCGACAGGCTAACGCACACGGCGTCAATAGCGGAGTCCCCGCCGCCGATCACGCAGACGCTTCCAGACACTTCCTTTCGCTCCCCGCTCTTCAGTCCGCTCAGGTACTGCGCACAGCCGATTACCGGTGCCCCCGGGGCAATGTCCACGCCGCTTACCCGGTCAAGGGCTAGACCTGCACCGACAAAGACCGCATCATAGCGCCCGGAGAGCTCCTCCAGCTTTTGCGCACTCACCGGCGTGGCATAATGGAACTGAACCCGACCCGTATCCGCAAGCGCAGACACATCGTCTGCAATCACCGATTCGCTGATGCGCTCAGCGGGGATTTCCCGAGCCACCACCCCGGCAGCCTGGCTGTCCTGCTCAAATACGTCTACCGTATAACCCAGCCGCGCCAGCACAGCAGCACAGCCCAGGCCCGCCGGACCTGCTCCCACTACAGCCACCTGCTTACCGTTGCTCTCTGCAAGCTCGGGGGTGTAACTGGCGTTAGCACAGGCAAACTTCTGCAAATCGCGGATACGGATAGGCATATCGCAATAGTTCATGGTACATGCCTTCTGGCACAGATTCTCACTGGGGCAAAGCGTGCCGCAGATCCCACCCAGGGGGTTTGCGTCTTTAATGACGCGCTTCGCGCTTTTTACGTCTCCATAGCGCAGATGCCGGATAAACTGCGCCACATCCACCTGTGCAGGACATCCCTGCTGGCAGGGGGCGTCAACACAGTACAGGCAGCGCTTGGCCTCGGCTTGTATTTCTGCCATCGTTTGCTTGATCCCTGTCATGCCTTCCACCTCCTTCATCTGTGTAACATGGTAATACAATCGACAGGACAGATCTGCGCACACAGGCCGCAGCCGTCGCACTTGTCCTTGTCCACCACAGCGCGCCGATTCTCATTCAGGTGTATGGCGCTGTATGCGCTGTCGCTACACACTGCAACGCAACGGCCGCAGCCCACGCACTTTTCATGATCCGGATTGCTGTAGAGCTTGTAGGTCCGGCTCAGGTCATTGTGCCTGTGGATAAAGGGCAGGGACTTCCCGCAGAAGTCCGTAATCCGCTCAAAGCCCATCTCCTCCATATAGTTCAGCAACCCGGCTGTCATGTCGTTGATAATCCGGTATCCGTGATGCATCACAGCGGAGCACACCTGCAGGGAGGACGCCCCCACCAGAATAAACTCCACGGCATCACGCCAGTTATAAATCCCGCCGATTCCGGATACAGGAATATCCACCGCCTGGGCAACCTGGGCCACTGTGCGCAGTGCAACGGGCTTGACCGCCGCACCGGAAAGGCCTTGGAAAGCACTGCGCCCGTCCACACTTGGATAGGGCACAAAGCTCCGAATATCAATGCCCGGAAGGCTGTTGAGGGTATTAATGGTAGAGATAGCATCTGCTCCCGCCGCCTGAGCGGCACGTGCTTTTCCGGGGATATCCTGGACAATTGCCGGCAATTTGGGCATCACCGGCTTTTTTGTCTCCTCCCGTACCCAGGTGGTCACCATCTTGATGGCGTCCTCATTACCGCCGACCGTGGCGCCTCCGCCGGACTCCGCCATACCATGGGAACAGGAGAAATTCAGCTCAAAGCCGTCTGCGCCGGCCTGGTCGAACATACGCGTCACCTCGCGCCACTGCTCTTCCACCAGCCCCTCGGTATGCAGCAGGCTCACCCAAACGCCATGCTCCGGGAACCGTTCCTTCAGCCAGCGGGTATCCTCCGCCCACTTTTCGATGGGTTTGGGACTGCCCAGCTCAAAATTCGTAAAGCCCAGGATCTCATTGTCCGCACTTTTCACTGCGGTAATGCGGGGATTGACATTCTGCGCCTGGCTCAGGGTATAGGCCAGTGTCTTCAATACCGCGCCGCCCCAACCCGCCTCGAAGCACCGCGCCACCATCTCTACGTTCGTAGTGGGCGGTGCCGAGGAGAGCATAAACGGATTTGGCATGGAAACACCGGCAAAATTTACTTTCAGCGTCGGGGCCATTTCATCTCCTCCTTCTATCCTTATTTTGGACTGGCATCCAGCGTTGCAGCCCGTTCAGTCTTATGATTTCTTCAGGGTTTTCTTCAGGTGGTTTTTCAGGCCGCCATCGGCGACTATGCTGAGTACGTGCTCCGGCAGTCTGCTCCCCTGATAGGTCTTTCCAGTGGTAAGATCCTGTATTTCCCCTGTCAGCAAATCCACCGTGATTTCGTCGCCCTGCTGCAGTGCATCCGTATCGGCAAAGGTTACGACAGGAAAACCTACATTGATACAGTTGCGGAAAAAAATACGCGCAAAGCTCTTGGCAATCACAGCCCCTACGCCCGCATATTTCAGTGCAATCTGGGCCGTCTCACGGCTGGAACCGGATCCGAAATTCCCGCCGGCCACGATAATATCGCCCGGCGCAATGGCTTGGGCAAAACCGGGGTAGGCACGCTCCATGGCATGCTGCCCAATCACTTCATAGCTGGCGTCCATATATTCTCCCGGGGATATAATATCCGTATTGATATCGTCCCCGAATTTCCAAACTCTTCCTTTAATCTGCGAACTCACAGCGCTCCCCCTTTCCCATACGGCTACAGATAGGCGCGAGGATCCGCAACGCGGCCCTCTATGGCACTGGCCGCCACTGTAGCTGCGCTGGCCAGGTACACGCTGGCATCCTTGCTGCCCATGCGGCCTATGAAGTTACGGTTGCTGGTAGAAATGCAGCTCTCTCCTCCGGCCAAAATTCCGGTATGTGCGCCTAAGCACAGTCCACAGCTGGGCGCCACAATTACTGCCCCGGCCTGTGTCAGGATTTCCAACAGCCCCTCCTGCAGCGCCAGACGGTAGACCTCCCGCGAGGCGGGGGAAACCAGGAAGCGCAGCCCCTTGGCTGCCTTTTTCCCCTTCAACACCTGAGCTGCAATCCGCAGGTCAGAGAGGCGGCCGCCTGTGCATGAACCGATGTAGACCTGGGTAAGAGGCGCACCGGCCACCTCGGTAACGTCATGAACATTGTCCACATGGTGTGGACATGCCACCTGCGGGATCAGGGCCGCCGCATCATGTACATAGTTTTTCTCATACTCTGCATCGGGGTCCGGATAAAGCAGCACGTAATCGCGCTTCGCGCCGTGGGCATCCAAATACGCCAGCGTCTTCTCGTCCGGCGGAATATAGCCTGCCTTGGCACCCATTTCAACTGCCATATTGGAAATAGCCATACGCTCATCCATGGACAGGGCGCTGATAGCTTCACCGCAGTATTCCAGGGCCTTATAGGTAGCGCCGGAATGCCCGATGATGCCGCAGTCATAGAGCACCATATCTTTGGCAAAAACACCTTTCCCTAAAGTGTTTTTCCACTCGATACGATAGCTCTCCGGCACCTTCAGCCAAATTTGTCCAGTGGCCACTACGCCAAGCATTTCTGTCGATCCAATGCCCGTTCCAAAAGCGCCAAAAGCGCCGGACATGCAGGTATGGGAATCCGTGCCTACCACGAGTGTACCGGGCTGATCATAGCCCGTCTCCGCCAGGACCTGATGGCATGGGCCTTCATACTCGTGGTAATCCACGCCCATTGCCTGAGACCAGTCCTTTGTAAATTTTACCGCCTCAGCCTGCTTGATCTCACAGGGCGGGGTATAGTGGTCGCTGATCACCACTACTTTGTT
>CAZRNK010000220.1:0-4246 GCA_964601435.1 uncultured Oscillospiraceae bacterium
ACATAGCAAAGGCGGTGCTGGGATGACGGTTCGAGCGTTCTTACAGGAGAATATTTTGCTCTTTGACGGGGCGATGGGTACCTACTACGAGGCCCTGACAGGCCGGCCCGCCGCGGGCTGCGAGGGGGCCAATCTCTCGGAGCCGGGGACGGTGCTGGACATCCACAGGCAGTACCTGGCGGCCGGGTGCCGCGCCATTAAGACCAATACCTTCGCTGCCAACCGGGCCGCCTATGGCGGCGACGAGGAGCACCTCCGCCGGGTCATCGCCGCGGGCTGTGCCCTGGCGAAGGAGGCGGCGGGGGAGGATGCCTTTGTCTTTGCCGACATCGGCCCCGCCCCGGCGGAGAGCGCGGCGGAGGAATATCGCCTGCTGTGCCGGCTGTTTCTGGAGCAGGGGATTACCAGCTTCCTTTTTGAAACCCTTCCGGATGAGGAGGGGGTGGGGGAGGCCGTCGCCTGGCTCCGGCAGCAGTGCCCGGAGAGCTTTGTCATTGCGTCCTTTGCCGTCCAGGCCAATGGCTACACCCCGTCCGGGCGCGCCGGGGCCCAGCTCCTCCGGGAGATGGGCGGCGTCGCGGACGCCGTGGGCTTTAACTGCATCTGCGGGGCCTATCACATGTACCGCCTGGCGGAGGAGCTGGGGGACATACCGGGCCTCCTCTCCATGATGCCCAACGCCGGCTATCCCACGGTGGTGGGGAGCCGAGCGGTATACCACGGGGACAGGGCATACTTTGCCGGGCATACCGCCGGCATGGCCTCCCTGGGTGTCAAAATCCTGGGCGGCTGCTGCGGGACCACGCCGGCCCACATGGCGGCGGTGCGCGCCCGGCTGCAGGAGGCGGCTCCCGCCCCGGTGCAGCGCACGCCGCGCCCGGCGCCCTCGAGTGTCCGGGTGGGGCGGCCCAACCGGCTGTGGGAAAAGCTGGAGGCGGGAAGAAAGGCCATCGCCGTGGAGCTGGACCCGCCCACCGGGGACAAGGTGGACAGCTACATGCGCTGCGCCTGGGAGCTGAAATGTGCCGGGGCGGATGCCATTACCATCGCCGACTGCCCGGTGGCCCGGGCCCGGATGGACAGTAGCATCTTGGCCTGCAAGCTCCGGCGGGATTTGGACATCGACCCCATCCCGCACCTGACCTGCCGGGACAGGAACATCAACGCCACCAAGGCCCTGCTCCTGGGCCTGACCATGGAGCGGGTGGACAATGTGCTGGTGGTGACCGGCGACCCGGTGCCCACAGCGGAGCGGAACGAGGTAAAGGCAGTCTATAATTTCAATTCCCGAAACCTGGCCCGGTTTATCTCCGAGCTGAACGCCCGGGAGCTCACCAGCCCGGTCCGGATTTTCGGGGCGCTGAATCTCAATGCCCGGAATTTCCAGGTGCAGCTGCACCTGGCCCGGCAGAAGATTGAAAACGGCGTCTCCGCCTTTTTGACCCAGCCGGTACATACACAGGCGGCTCTGGAGAATCTCAAGGAGGCCCATGCCTGCCTGGATGCGAAAATCCTGGGCGGCGTGATGCCGGTAGTCAGCTACCGAAACGCCTGCTTTATGAACAGCGAGGTGGCGGGCATTACGGTCGATGAGCGGATTGTGGAGGCCCTGCGGGACAAGAACCGGGAGGAGGGGGAGGCCCTGGCCCTCTCAGTGGCGGCGAGGATTGCCCGGGAAATGTACCCGTATGTGGACGGATATTATCTCATTACCCCGTTTCTGCGCACCGGCCTGATGGCAAAGCTCATTGCCGCCATCCGGGCTCTGGAGGCAGAATAGCGGATAGTGGGGGAGGAGAATGGGAAAATGAAGAGAAAGGGAGGCGCGGCGCTGCTCCTGGGGGCGCTTCTGCTCCTGGGTGCCTGCGGCGGCGACAGCCTGGAGACAGCGGCTCCGGAATCAGAGGCCGCGGAGCGCGCGCCGGTACACACGGCTGCCGAACCGGAAACCCAGCTGCCGGAGAGCGCAGCACCCAGTCCGGAGCCGGCCATGGAAGGGGAAGCCGTCGATGCATCCGGACTCCAGCGCCGGCTGACAGACAGCATATGGCGCAGCTATGAGCAGGGGCAGACCTGGTCTGCCGTAGCCTGGGACTTTGATGCCTATGGAAACGCCGGTATATCCTACATTTCTCTGGACACTGGGGAAGTTATGTCAACCATTTCTGCTCCCTATACCGTAGATGAGGCGGCCGGGACGGTGACGGTATTGGAGCGGACCTATACCTGGCAGGAGGCGGAAGCGTGCCTTTTCGCCGAGGGGAGCTATTATGACAGCGCAGTGGATACAACCTACACCTATGCGGACAAAATTTTTGCCTACAGTGCGGCGCCCGGCCTGGAGGACATGCGCGCCGGCGCCCAGGCCTATCAGGACTGGCTGGACGCCTATTTGGGCGAGGGTACTGGGGATACAGAGGCCCTCGAGGCACGCATTGCGGAAATCCGCGCCTGGTTCCAGGCGGCGGAGAATGCCGGGGACTATACGGACTTCCCCTTATCCACCCATGGGGAGGCCCGCTTTGTGGCGGGGGAGCTGGTGCGGCTCCATTGGTTTCCCACCTATGACCCGGAAGCTGACACCTATGCGCCAGGCAGCTATGACTGCTATGGCTATTTCCACGATGGCGCCCTCTACTTTATCTACACGGTAGATGTCCAGGATGGGGCGGAAAACCGCCTGTATTTCGATGCTGACGGGACCCTCGTCCGGTGGATTGACAGCGGCGGCGCCTATCACGAGGGCAGCGGGATTGACATGGAAGACCCCGTTTTGGCTGACATTTTGTCGGTGGCGGAGCTGCTGAAAACCAATGCCGCCGTGGCGGCAGGCAATTACGCCGGGAGCTGAGCGCTTTTCCGCTCTTGCGCTCGGCGGGCAAAAACGGTATAATACAGACTCAGTTGAAAATTTTTGCAAAGCGAGGTGCCGCGACTATGCTGCCTTTTACAAAAATGCAGGGCTGTGGAAATGACTATGTCTATGTAAACTGTTTTGAGAATCCGGTGGAAAACCGGCCGGAGCTGGCTGTACGGGTGTCCGACCGGCACTTTGGCGTGGGGGCGGACGGACTGATTTGCATCTGCCCTTCCGATGTGGCGGATTTGAAAATGGACATGTACAATGCCGACGGTAGTGCAGGGGAGATGTGCGGCAACGGCATCCGCTGTGTGGGCAAGTATGCCTATGAGCGGGGAATTGTGGACAAGACAGAGCTTACTGTGGAGACCGGCGGGGGCATTAAAACCCTCTGGCTCACTGTGGAGGCGGGGTGCGTCCAGTCGGTGCGGGTCTGCATGGGCACGCCGGAGCTGCGGCCGGAGAAAATTCCGGTGGCGGCGGAAGGGACGGACTTCATCCTCCGGGATGTGGAGGCCGCCGGCCGGCACTGGCAGGTGACGGCGGTGAATGTCGGCAATCCCCACGCAGTGGTGTTTGTAGAGGACGTGGACAGCCTGGATTTGCCGGCCATTGGCCCGGAATTTGAGCACCATCCCCTGTTCCCGGAGCGCATCAACACCGAGTTTGTCCAGGTGCTCAGCCGGGACAAATTAAAAATGCGGGTCTGGGAGCGGGGCAGCGGAGAGACCCTGGCCTGCGGCACCGGGGCTACCGCCAGCCTGGTGGCCGCCGTCCTCTGCGGCAGGGCGGAGGAGACAGCAACGGTGGCGCTCCTTGGGGGCGAGCTGAAAATCGAATGGGACCGGGGGGAGAACCTCCTGTACATGACCGGCCCCGCCGCTTATTCCTTTGAGGGAAATCTGTATTGATAAAAGGAGCTGTAAGCCATGGTAAAAGTAAACGGGAATTATCAGAAGCTGCCCGGCGGATACCTCTTTCCGGAGATTGGCCGGCGGGTGCGGGCCTTTTCCGCGGAAAATCCCCCCATGCCCCTGATTCGCCTGGGGATTGGCGATGTGACACAGCCCCTGGCCGGGGCGGTGATTGCGGCCATGCACGCCGCCACGGAGGAGATGGCCCACAAGGAGACCTTCCGGGGCTATTGTGAGGAGACCTGCTATGCCTATGATTTCCTCCGCTTTGCCATCCGGGATTCCTACCGGGAGCGGGGCGTGGACATCGATGACGACGAAATCTTTGTCTCTGACGGGGCCAAGTGCGACTGCGGCAACATCGGCGATATTTTTGATGTGGACAATATTGTAGCCGTCTGCGACCCGGTGTACCCGGTCTATGTGGATACCAACGCCATGGCGGGCCGGGCCGGGGACTATGACGGGGAGA
>CAZRNK010000221.1:0-4209 GCA_964601435.1 uncultured Oscillospiraceae bacterium
GAAAGGGGTGTATGGGGTTTGCCCTGGCAATTTTTATCGGACCGGCCCATTTACCTGCAAATCGAGGAACGGTTGGTGCAGAAGATTTTGGGCGGCGAATATGAGCAGGGGGAGCGGCTGCCCAGCGTCCGGGATTTGGCCCAGGAGGCCGCCGTCAATCCCAACACCGTCCAGCGGGCCTTAAGCGAGCTGGAAAAGCGGGGCCTGGTGGTTACCCATCGGGCCAGCGGACGGAGCGTCACCGAGGACGCAGACGCTCTGGAAAGCGCCCGGCGGGAACTGGCTCTGACCGCCGCCCGTCAATTTTTACAGAGCACAGCCGCCCTTGGCTACGGCCCCGAGGAGGCCGCCGGGCTGCTGCAAGCTGTGGAGAGAGGAGAATAACCCATGATGGAAAACACATCGCCCAACATTTTGGAGTGCCAGGGCCTGACCAAACACTATGGCGGCTTCGCGGCTGTCCGGGATTTGGACATCACCCTGCCCCGGGGCAAAATTATCGGTCTTTTGGGTCCCAACGGCAGCGGCAAGACTACCCTGCTGAAAATGGCCGCCGGCCTGCTGCGCCCCAGCCGGGGCCGGGTCCTTATTGATGGAAAAGAGCCGGGGCCGGAGACCAAAGCGGTCGTCTCCTTCCTGCCGGAGCGGACATACCTGAGCCCCTGGATGACAGCCAAAGACTGTATGGACTTCTTCGCGGATTTCTATACTGACTTTGAGCGTAGCCGGGCCGAGGAGATGCTCCACCGCCTGGGCGTGCCAGAGAATGCCCCTATACGGACTCTCTCCAAGGGTACGCGGGAGAAGGTACAGCTCATTCTGGTCATGTCCCGACGCGCCCAGCTCTATCTGCTGGATGAGCCCACCGGCGGCGTGGACCCCGCTAGCCGGGAATTTATTCTCAACACCATCATCGCCAACTATGACAGCGAGGCCACCGTCCTCATCTCCACCCACCTCATTGCGGACGTAGAGAACATTCTTGATGAGTTCCTCTTCCTCAAGGAGGGCAGGGTTGTCACCTATGCCTCCACAGAGGGGCTGCGGGCAGATATGGGCAAATCGGTGGACGAATATTTCCGGGAGGTATTTCGATGCTAGGGAAACTCTATAAACATGATTTCAAGGCCATGGCCCGGGTGCAGGTGCCCCTGCTCCTGGCGCTGGTTGCCCTGACGATTCTGGGCGCCATAGCGGCGCGCCTGGAGGGGCTGCGCCAGGCCTCCGCCAGCAGCGGGCTTTTAAACTTCGTCTTCGGCATGCTGGGCCTGTTTGCCTTCATGGCTGTGTGGGCCTTCCTGGTGGTCAGCGCTGTGCTGATTTTCCAGCACTATTATAAAACGGTCCTCTCCGACGAGGGCTACCTCACCCACACCCTGCCCATGGGCCCCGGCCAGATTTTGGGGGCCAAGCTTCTGAGCGCCTTCACCTGGTTCGTGCTGCAAATGCTGGCACTCATTCTCTGCCTGACCCTGTTCCTGGTTTTCGGCTTTTCGAACTATTTTGAAATGGTCTTCAGCGGGGAGCTGTTCCACGCCTTTGTCCATTCCTTCCGGGAACTGAGCCGGGTCTGGAATGGCTGGCACACCGTGATTTTTACAGAAGCGCTGCTCCTGATACTGTCTGCCGGTGTCAACTCCATTTTGCTCATCTACCTCTGCCTCACGGCCGGCGGCATTGTGGCCCATAAGCACAAGGTCCTCTCCGCCATCGGGCTGTTCTTCGTTATCAGCATCATTGTCAATATCGTCAGCAGCCTGGTGACGGCGGGCTTTGTGGAGACGCACCTCTGGGATGCCATGATGCGGGGCAGCGGGCTGTCCTCCGCGGCCTCCATGCTGCTGGTTCTGCTGCTGTGGATTACGGCGCTCGACGTTGTCTATTTCCTGGTAAACCGCCACCTGCTGAAAAACCGGCTGAATCTGGCCTGATATTCGAGGCGAAAAAACAGGGAGACCCCTTTTCGCTCAGTCCCAACACATGAGGCGGGCCAAACCAAAAGAAAAACCAAGCGGGAACCCGGCTGTACATGCCAGGTTCCCGCTTGGCTTTCTTTTCGCTCCCTTTCTTATAAGAAAGGGAAAGCGTTGTTTCCTTTCACTGCTGAAAACATTTTCTTATCAGTTGACAATCCGGCGTGCACCGTAATAATGGTTGTTATAATAAGTCTCGCTCAAGCTGGAAATCATCACCTTCCCGCCGCCGGAAGAAGCGTGGATGAATTCCCCATTGCCGATATAGATGCCCACATGGCCGATATAGGAATACCCGCTGTTTGTAAAGCAGATGATGTCCCCCGGCTGGAGGTCATCCCTATCCACATAGGTGCCGTTGTTATACAGGGATGCGGCGGTGCGGTTGGTGGAATAGCCGCACTCCTTAAAGACATAGTACACCAGGCCCGAGCAGTCGAAGCCCGAGGGGGAAGTCCCCGCCCAGACATAGGGCACACCCAAATACTTCATGGCGGTAGAGACGATTTTCTCTCCCTCTGAAGAGGGGACCTCCTCAGTAATAACGGCGGAATCCTCACCGTTGCTGGCTGTATAGTAGGAGAGCGTCATATAGTCGCTGCTCACATAGCCTGTCTGCCCGTTATAGGACACCTTATACCAGGTGCCCGAAACACCAATCACAGACATCTGCGTCCCGGTGTTGTAATAGCCCAATGTATTGCTGCTGAGGCTGGCGCCGTCGCGCATCCGCACAGAGGAGCCCTGGATGGTACCAGTGCCCAGCTCGGCGTCTACCGTTTCCACAAACGTTATGTACTCCGCGGACATGAAGCCCGAGCAGTCCCGATACCAGACCGGATACCAGCCGTCGGTCTCCGGACCCGTCAGCAGGACGGTGGCGCCCCGGGGGACGGTGGTTACAATTTCTGCGTCTGTGGACATCTCCGCCCGAATCCGGAGGGCGGAGGCCGTTACGGTTCCGCCGCCGATATTGTCGGCCAGGGCGGTGATGGTCAGCAGTGCGGCGAAGGCCGCCGTCAGCAGGGATGTCTTGAGTAGTTTGCCTTTCATGGTCCTTCCTTTCGCTGGGGTTACAGGGTTACAAGGGTCTTTGCTACCGGGCAGCCAGCGCCCGGTCCAGCCACACAGAGGCCACGTCCATAGCGGCGTAGAGGCTGTCCTTTTCGCTCTTTTTCACAACGCGGTCCCGGCTCTTCAAATCCGGATCGGTGAGCTGGAGCTGTACAGACACCCGGGTGGCCACGTCCAAATCCTTCACCTTTTTGGTGCTGAGAATCTGCAACATGATAATATATTTGTCGGCCATGCTGCCGTAATAGATAAGGTTGTCTTTACGGCGGAGCGGGTGGCCCTTATATTCCAGCGCTGCGGTTTTCTTCTTCCCTTCGGCCATACAATCAATCCTTTCCTGAAAGTGTAACTAATTGTAACACATTGTTTCCCGAATGTCAACCACTGTAACCTTTTTCGCGAAAATCAGCCCACCCCACAAGGTATTGTGTACCTGCAGGGCGGATCTGGCACGATAAAACCATATATGGCGTATGTAGCCCTTACCGGAGCATGGAGTCCAGCATAAGCTCCGTCAAATATTCTCCCAGCCAGGCGCTGAACGCAGGGTTGTTAATCACATAGGTCCAGATGAGATACGCCGCCACAATCAGCAGCACCAGCCCGATTACCGTATAGATGAGGCAGGCCACGGCCAGGTTCCGCCGGTTCCGGTTCCGGGCGGCTCCCAGGGACCAGACCACCTGGACAATAAAGCCGATAATGGGCAGGCGCAGCACAAACAGCGACCAGACATAGCCCCATACGCTCACAGGGCGCTCGTCCCCGTCGTCCTCGTCTGCATAGACATACAGCGGCTCCGGGCTGGCATAGCCCCCCTCGGAGCGGGGCGGGCGGTAGGCGCTGTCATACCGGTCATAGCCGGGGTACTCCGAGGCGGGCACCCTTGCGCCGCAGCTGGGGCAGGTCAGCTTCCCCTCCGGCAGCTGGGCGCCGCAGTTGGTGCAGTGGGCCATGTAACAACACTCCTTTTTCTCTCTTTTGGATTGTCCGCAGGCAGGTATTTAGTTGAGGAAATCCCGCAGCTTCTTGCTCCGGCTGGGGTGCCGCAGCTTCCGCAAGGCCTTGGCCTCAATCTGGCGGATGCGCTCCCGGGTGACATTGAACTCCTTGCCCACTTCCTACAGGGTACGGGTGCGGCCGTCCTCGATGCCGAAACGCA
>CAZRNK010000222.1:0-4190 GCA_964601435.1 uncultured Oscillospiraceae bacterium
GGCATTTTCAGCCGGGTCCCCTTTGGCCTGTTCTTTTGGATACTTTTCTTGTAGGAGCAAGAAAAGTATCGCTTTCGTCTCTTTCGTAAAGAGAGAATTCTTTTGGTTACTTTTCTTTTTCTGGAGAAAGAAAAGTAACGCCCCCATCCCGCCTGTGGGCGGGCGCAGCTATTCCACTGTAATCCGTCCCTGCGGCTGGGCATATTCTGCGCCGACAGTGCCCCCCAGATAGTCGGTGATGTAGGTAATCAGCACCTGGTAATCCAGCATCCTCTCCGAGAGGGTCAGCACATTGTCTATAAACATATTCAGCCCGTCTCCCCCATCCTGAATCAGGTAATTGTGGGAGGCCACAGTATAGGTCGCCGCCGGGTCAATGGGGACATAGCTTCCATCCGCCTGGAGGATTTGAACATCCTTTACCCGCCGGTTCTCCCCGCAGGAGACGAACATCCCAGCCTCATCCACCTCCACCGTGGATTCCACGCTGGTGTCAATGGTGTATCGGAGCCCTGAAACCTGCAAAAAGGCGCCACTCTCGCCCACGGCGTTCTCCCCGTCGCTTGTCTCCGGCAGCGTGGCCCGGCTGGCCATCTCCAGGGCATCTAAAATCTCCTGGCCCGTGGCCTCCACCACACACAGGGTATTGCCGTAGGGGTGCACTGCGATAATGTCCCCATAGGTGATGTCTCCCGCGCTGAGGTCCGCCCGGATGCCGCCCCCATTGACAATGGCAATATCCGCCTGGGCAATGGCCCGATAGGCATCGGCGCAGAAATCCCCCAGATTGGTCTCCCGGCTGCGAATCAGCCGGATGCCGTCCTGGGATACCGTGGTCAAATCCACTGCGCTCTCCGCCACCACGGCGCTGAGTGTGGCCTCATACTGGCTCTGGATGTCCGCGATGAAGGCCGCGGTCTCCGCGTTCTGCTCCGGGTATTCCCCCACCAGCCCCACCTGGATGTTTCCGCTGGGGGTGATAATCACCTGGCCGATGTTGGTAAGGCCCGTACCTGTGGAGGAGAGGAGCACCGGCTCCCCGTCCTCGTTTTCCACAACGTCACAGGCTATGACGCTGTGGGAATGACCGTCCAAAACTACGTCAATGCCGGAGGTGCCGGCAATCAAATCTGTAGACCGGAAGGGCGCGGAGCCCTCGTCGTCCCCCAGGTGGGCCAGGACAACCACATAGTCCGCCCCTGCGGCCCGGCAGGCATCCACGTTGGCCTGAACCTGGCTACAGAGCTCCCGGCCGTCGTCTCCGGCATAGAAGTCATAGACGAAATTGCCCGCCTCGTCCATAAAATAAGCGGGGGTGGATTTTGCAATGCTCTCCGGCGTAGAGACGCCGATAAAAGCCACCTGCACCGCCCCATAGGTGGCGATGGCATAGGGCTCCAGGGCCGCCATCATGGCGCTCTCCCCCTCCCCGGTATAGCGGATATTGCAGCCCAGGTACTGGGCATCGGCCGCATCAAGCAGGGCGGAGAGCTGCTCCATGCCGTAGTCAAACTCATGGTTGCCCAACACGGCGAAATCATAGCCCACCTGATTCATAATGTCCACCAGATAGCTGCCCTGGGACACGGCGCCGATGGCATCCCCCTGGAGGGCGTCGCCGCAGTCCACCAGGGTGACATAGGGCGTCTTTTCCTCCATCCAGTCCGCATAGGCCCGCAGGCCCGCGTAGCCGATATCCGCATCCACAGCGCAGTGGACATCGTTGGTATAGAGGATGACGATGTCCGCCGGCGCCTCCCCCTGGCCGCATCCGGCCAGGAGGGAAAGCAGCAGCGCCGCAGCCAGCAGCGCCGCCAGCAGTTTCTTCCGAAGTTTCACAGGCAAATCTTTTCTCCTTCCCCTGCGCTCAGTTTGTGTGCTCCAGCGGCGTCCTTTTTTTGCGGGCGCTCCAGATATACACCCCTGTACACACCAGGGCAAAGGCAATGCCCACCGGGTAGGCAATCTGCCGGGAAATCCGGAAGCCCTCCTCCGCCATCAGGATATAGGTGCTGGACACGCCGGACATAAAGGCAGCCGGCAGGGCGCACATCAGGGAATACCACCATTTTCTGGCGTTCCTGACCAGATACATGGCCGCCGCCCACAGGGTAATCATGGCCAGGGTCTGGTTGCTCCAGGAAAAATACCGCCAGACTACGTCAAAGTTCAGCTGGGTCAGCACCGCCCCGGCCGCCAGCAGCGGCAGGGTAATTGCCAGCCGCTTGGGCAGGCTGGCCTGGTCAATGTGGAACCAGTCGGCAATGGTCAGCCGGGCGCTGCGGAAGGCGGTATCCCCCGAGGAAACCGGGCAGATGACAACGCCCACAATGGCCAGGGCGCCGCCCACCACTCCCAGGAGCGACACGGAGATATCATACACGACCCCCGACTGGCCCAGCTCTGTAAGGGCCTGCTGGAGCCCGCCGGTGGCGCCATAAAAGGCCACTCCCGCCGCCGCCCAAATCAGGGCAATGACACTCTCGGCAATCATGGCGCCATAAAACACCTTGCGCCCGTCCTTCTCCGTCCGGATGCACCGGGCCATCATAGGCGACTGGGTGGCGTGGAAGCCGGATACCGCGCCGCAGGCCACCGTGATGAACATAAAGGGCCACACCGGCTGGCCGGTGGGGTTTTGATTCTCTAAAACCAGCTCCGGCAGGGCATATCCGCCGGCGATAAGGCCGCCTACCACACCCACTGCCATAGCAAACAGCAGCACGCCAAAAATGGGATAGAGCTTGCCAATCACCTTGTCAATGGGCAGCAGCGTAGCCAGCAGGTAATAGATGAGGATGACCGCCACCCAGAAGTTGGTGTCCATCCAGTCCGGGGTGAGCCGGGCCAGGAGGGCAGCGGGACTGGTGGTAAACACTGCCCCCACCAGCACCAGGAGCACAACGGAGAACACCCGCATAACCTGCTTGGCCGTCCGGCCCAGGTAAGCGCCCACAATCTCTGAAATGGAGGCCCCGTCCATACGGACGGAAATCATGCCGCTCATATAGTCGTGGATGGCGCCGCCCAGAATCGAGCCGAACACAATCCACAAAAACACCACCGGGCCAAATACCGCGCCCATCAGCGCGCCGAAAATGGGCCCCGTCCCGGCGATGTTCAAAAGCTGGATTAAAAACACCCGCCAGGTTTTCATGGGGACATAGTCCACCCCGTCCGGATGGGCGACCGCCGGCGTCGGCCGGTCGTCAGGCCGGAATACCTTTACCGCCAGCTTGCCGTACAGAAAATAGCCCACCAGAAGCAAAATCAGGGCACATAGAAAAGTAATCAAAGTTTTCTCATCCTCTCTCCATCTCCGCGCCGGCCTTCAGCCGGGCGATGGCCGCGTCAACAAGCTCCGCCCGTTTCCCGGGGTCTATGTCCAGGCCCTCCAGGATATAGGGGATGCATTCCGGGATACCCAGCATCTCCCCCAGGGCTTTTACACATTCATAGCCCAGGTGCCGCTCCCCGGCGAAGCCCCCGCAGGTGGCAAAGTACAAAATCCGCTTTGCCCGGCAATAGCCCTCGCTACGCCCTTCGGCCGTATAGCCAAAGGTGAGCCCGGCTACGCTCACACGCTCCAAATACACCTTCAGCGCCGCAGGGAAAGACAAATCCCAAAAGGGCGCGGCAATCAAAATTTCCTCTGCATCCCGGAACTGGTGGGCCAGACGGAATATTTCATGGTCAAACGCCCGACGGGCGCACAGGGCGTCCCGAAGGCCCAGGGTCTCCCTGTCCAGCGGGCGCAGCCCCAGAGTATCCAGTTCCAGGCGCTGGACATCCGTCTCCGGACGGGTTTCCAGATAGGCCTCATACCAGCGCCGAGTGGCAGAATCCTCACCACGAATGCAGCAGTCAACCAGCAGAATCATCTTGTATGTTCCTCCCATTTCGTTTTCTACTAGTAAAGAACAACATGGTGATATCGTCAAATTGGGGTGAATCCCCCACAAACGCATCCACATCCGCCTTGACACGGGCGACCAGGTCCTTCGGGGCGGAGTCTGGCGCTACATTCAGCGCGCCCAGCATCCGCTCTGTGCCGTAGAGGACATTTTCCCCGTCCGTGGCCTCGGCCACTCCGTCGGTATAGACGAACAGGCTGTCCCCCCGCGCCAGCTCCAGGGTATACTCCCGGTAGCGGACATTTTCCATCCCTGCCAGGACAAAGCCGTGGGCAT
>CAZRNK010000223.1:0-4187 GCA_964601435.1 uncultured Oscillospiraceae bacterium
CCATAGACAGTATAATAAAACATAGATTGAGCCTGAAGGAGGTAAATCCATGTTTCGCAATAAGAGCAACAGTACAAAAAGTCCGCTCATTGCCCTGGTGGTTCAAGTTTGGACCATCCACGCCATTGCGATTATCTTCTATATTTTTGTTTTGTTTTTGACTGTCCCCATTTTTGGCGATGCCACATCCCTTTTGATTGCAGCGGTCGTGGTGCCTGTTGGATATTTGGTTCTGTGTTATCAGCAGGGGTGGCGCTCTGGCGCCAGGGACCACAACCTGGTACACTATGGGCATATTCAGGAAGACCGCATGAAAGCCTGGAAGGCTTGCTTGATTTCCCAGATTCCCGGATTACTCTTGGGTGTGGGGTACCTTCTGGGTGTGGCATCCGGTTTCTGTGGGACGGCAGTTCGATATTTTTATATTTCGTTTGTCTATGAAATCCAGATGTTTTATGCCAGCTTTCCCATCATTGTCTTTGTACCGGCAGTTTTGCCCTTCCTGGCGCTGCCTTTCGGATATAGCATGGGGTACCACGACAAACGCATTGCCAACAAGCTGGTGTATACTCAAAAAAATAAGAATCTGCGGTAATCGTCCCCGGCCCCTCTGCATACCATACATTGAGGAGGGGTGGACATGTTTTTTACAATCCGGATGCAAACCATTATAGCCTCTTGCATTGCAGTCCTGATTACGGCGGGGCTGCTGCTTCTGGTATTTGGCGCGCTGGCCTACGAGCCGGTCAGTACAACTGTGTCGGCCGAGGCAGAGGCCGGCACAGTCCTCGTCATTGATGCAGGTCACGGCGGGGAAGATGGCGGCGCTCAATCGGCGGATGGGCTTTTGGAAAGCGCTGTAAATCTGGATATTGCGCTTCGCATGGAGGCATTGGCGGCTTTCTGCGGCGTGGAGACGGCTATGACACGAGAGAGCGCCTCTATTGACTATCCGGTGGAGGCAGAAACCGTCCGTGCCCGGAAAGTAGCTGACCAGAAGGCCCGCGTTGCACTTGTCAACTCCTTTGAAAATGCGGTTTTAATCAGCATTCACCAGAACAATTATCCCGCTTCCCAGCCTCGAGGGCCCCAGGTTCTGTACGCCGCGACAGAGGGAAGCCAAGCCCTGGGGGAGCTGACCCACGCAAACCTGAACGCCGCTTTATATCCAGAAAACCGCCGGGTGGCTGCGCCAATCTCTGACAGCATTTATTTGACCAAGATGGTTACATGCCCGGCGATTTTAGTAGAGTGCGGTTTTTTATCCAACCCGGAGGAGGCCGCGCTCCTGGCCAGTGATGCATACCGCACGCAGCTGGCTGTGATATTGCTGGGTTCTTATTTACAATACATGTCGGATATTTCCGGCTAGGAGAAAAGATGAAAGCAAAGACATATTTTTATTGTACAGAGTGTGGGAATGAAAGTGCCAAATGGGCCGGGCGTTGCCCGGCCTGCGGTGCGTGGAACACCTTAGTCGAAGCCCCTGTGGAAAAGAAAAGCAAGGCACCGGCCGCCGGAGGAAAGGGAAGTGGAATCCAGCGCAGCGCACCGGCGCTCCTGCGTACCCTGGATACGGAGCAGGAAATCCGCTTTTCTACAGGCATAGGGGAGCTGGACCGGGTTCTGGGCGGCGGCGCTGTGCGCAGCTCCCTGGTGCTGGTAGGCGGCGCACCGGGCATTGGAAAATCCACGCTTTTGCTTCAGCTCTGCGGCCGGCTGGGAGAGACGGAAAAGATTCTCTACGTCACCGGCGAGGAGAGCCAGCGGCAGCTGAAAATGCGGGCGCAGCGCCTGGGTGTGGATGCAGCGAATTTATATGTATTGGCGGAAACGGATTTAGAGGCGACCGTGGCGGCCGTGGAGTCCCTCCAGCCCACAGTCCTCATTGTGGACTCCATCCAAACGATGTTCAACGGGGAACTGAGCTCCGCACCGGGCAGTGTAGCACAGGTGAAGGAGTGCGCCTTTGCCTTCATGCAGCTTACCAAGCAGATGAATCTGACCGCCTTTTTGGTGGGGCATGTCAACAAGGAGGGGGCCATTGCCGGCCCTAAGGTCCTGGAACATATGGTAGACTGTGTCCTGTATTTTGAAGGGGACCGGAGCCTTTCTTACCGGATGCTCCGCGCTGCAAAGAACCGCTTTGGTTCTACCAATGAAATCGGCGTCTTTGAAATGGCGGACGGGGGGCTGCGAGAGGTAGAAAATCCCTCTGAAATGCTCTTATCCGGCCGACCGGAAAATGCACCTGGCACCTGTGTCGCTTGCGTCATGGAGGGCTCCAGGCCTATTTTGGCGGAAATTCAGGCACTGGTAGCGCCTACCAACTACGCCGCTGCACGCCGCAATGCCACGGGTGTGGATTATAACCGGACGATGTTGCTGCTGGCTGTTTTGGAGAAGCGGGGCGGCATGCAGGTCACGGGCTGCGACACCTATATTAATGTGGTAGGTGGACTGTATGTCAACGAGACGGCGGCAGATTTGGCCACAGTGCTGGCCATTGCCTCCAGCTTCCGGGACTGTCCGATTCCACAGCAGCTGGCGGCAGTGGGGGAGATTGGCCTGACCGGGGAAATCCGGAGCGTGTCTGCCATTAACCAGCGCCTGGGAGAGATTGCCCGGCTGGGTTTTACCGAGTGCGTCATCCCGGCCCATACCCGGGGGGATGTCACTGCCCCCAAGGGGCTGAAATTGATTCCGGTACGCAGTGTACGGGACGCAATCCGGGCTGTGTTGGGATAAATCAGCTGTTTTCTCCGGAAGGCCCGTCTGAAACATAAAATGGTTTCGCGTGCCCGTGTAGGCACCGGTAAAGCGCCTGGCAAAACGGGAGAAAGGGAATAGACAGCAGCAGCCAGTAGCAGGAAAACAGCAGGCAAACCTGGCCAGACAGGTTCAGAAACATGTGCGAGTAATCCCAAACCCGCCAGCCCAAGTGGACGTTCACCAGAAGCCCCACCAGATACTCTACCACAGTAATGCTGCTGCCGCAAAGCAGCCAACGGCACCACAGCCGGAGAGGCAGATAGTTGGTAATCCAGTAGATGAGGACAAGGCAGCACCCACCGGTAAGCAGCATGGTCCAGTGCGTCCACCCCCGCCACAGGATTTCCAGGCAGCCATACCCGAGGGAGCCCAGTAAATATAGAAAAAAATATTCAAAAAAAGGCATAGTCTCAACTCCTGGCAGTAGTATTGACCTGTTTGCCAGTTTTTATCATGCAAAAACGCCTTGCTCTTGGGAGAACCTATAGAGAGAGGTGGGATTTGCATGAAAAAATTTTTCGCCAGCATCCTTTTGGCTGCACTGATTTTTCAGGTTTCATCGGCGGACTGGGAGGCGCCGGAGGAGGATTCTGCACCTGCGGTACGCCTGCCAGTGGTTATGTACCATCATATAGCAACGGAACCGGAGCGCTGGGGGGACTATGTTGTCTCGGTAGAAGAGTTCGAATCGGATTTGCGGTATTTTCAAGAGCAGGGGTATACCAGTATTTCAGTGCAGGAGCTCTGCGCCTGGTATGATGGCAAGTTTACTATGCCGGACAAGCCCATGATGATAACCTTTGATGACGGCTATGAGAGTACTGCGGTATACGCAGTGCCGTTGCTGGAGCGCTATGGCTTTCAGGCGGTCGTTGCGGTAATCGGCAGCGTAGCGCAGATGTATACAGATGAGCCGGACCACACCATACAGTATGCCCATATGGATTGGGAGGCAGTCCGCACGCTGTCTCAGGGAGATACGATAGAAATCCAGTACCATACCTGGGACATGCACAGACTGGACAGCCGCCGGGGCTGTATGCAGCGAGAAGGGGAGAGCGACAGCGCCTATCGCGAGGCGCTGCTGGCTGATATGGAGCAATTTGCAGCGGCCTGTCAGGAGCAGGGTGTGGCGCTGTGCGGCAGCATTGCCTATCCCTTCGGGGCCTGGAATGATATTACGCTGGAGACGGCAAAGGAATTTGGATTTCGTGCGGCCTTCACCTGTTCAGAAGAAATCAATTTTTTAACCGGGAATCCGGAAGAACTCTATCACATTGGCCGGTTCAACCGAGCACATGGAAAGTCCAGCGCAGCTTTTTTCTCTGTCTGGGCGTAAAAAATACTTGACAGCTGTTGACTGTCCTGCTATAATAAATGCGCTAAAACAAAGAAGGATGGGATGGTATCCGTCC
>CAZRNK010000224.1:0-4174 GCA_964601435.1 uncultured Oscillospiraceae bacterium
TGCCCAGCTCCCGCTCCAGCTTGTTGAGCTGCCCGCTGAGGGCCTGCTGGGAGATAAACAGCTCCCCCGCCGCCCGGCGGATGCTCCCCGCCCGGTAGATGGCCACAAAATACTCACAGGACAGAAAATTCAAACCCCCGCCCCCTCTCGCTTTCTGCCTGTAGGATACCAAAAAATCCCGCTGATTGCAAGGCTTCCACTGCATCCTACAAGCATTTGCTTGTATACCCCGAACCAATTTGGTGCTGGCCCTGTCCGGAAAACTCCGATATACTGTAAATTAAGAAGTGAACACTTGATATTTTGCCCGATTTCTTACAAACCGGGCCAGAAAAGGAGGATTTGCCATGGCAAAAAAGGACACCTTCTGGGCCGTGATGGCGGGAGAGCCCACCACGCGCTTTGTCCACTTTGATGACTGCGTGATGCTCATGACCCCAGGAGAACGCAATGTCGGCGGTGAGGTCCAGCCGGATGGCTCTGTAATTGGCCTGGACTGGTTCGGCTGCAGCTGGACTGAGCCGGCGGGCACCAGTCCCATCAATGGCCCCACCATCACCCCCGGCACCCAGCGGCTGGAGGATTTGGCAGACTTCGCTGAGGCCATTCCCACGGAAGAACAGGTCCGCGCCTTTGACTGGGCGGGGTATGCCCAGGAGATTCTCGCCAATGTGGACCGCAGCGAGCAGGTGGTGGCCCTGCGGAGCATGACCGGCCCCTTTGAGCGGATGCACTGTCTGGTAGGCTTTGAAGATGCCCTGTGCGCCTTCTACGAGGAGCCGGAGACGGTGGAAGCCTTTTTTGCGGCCATGCTGGCGTATAAAAAGGCCGTGGTGGACTGTGCCGCCCAGTATATCCAGCCGGATGTCATGATTTTTGACGACGACTACGGCACTGCCCGGGCCACCTTCATGAGCCCGGACATGTGGCGGGAATTCTTCCCCGCTTTCTGGCGTCCGCTGGTGGACTATGTCCACAGCAAGGGCATGAAGTTTGAGCTCCACTCCTGCGGCTATGTGACGCCCCTGGTGGGAGACTTTGTGGAGCTGGGCATGGACATCCTCCAGCCGGTGCAGACCAACAACGACCTCCGGGCCATCAAGGCGCAGTGGGGGGACAAGATTGTCCTGCGCCTGGCCATCTTTGACAAGCAGTTTGACCGCCTGGGCCAGACGGAGGACGAGGTGCGCGCCGACATCCGCAGCTATTATGAAATTCTCGCCCCCGGCGGACATTTTATCCCCAATTTGGTCCCCATCGAAGACCGGTACTACGAGCTCCAGGCAGAGGTGCAATCGGAATTCGAGGCGGAATTTTTCCACAAAGACGGAGAGGAGGCGCGTCAATGAGTACCTTGACTGAAATCGGAAACGCCCTGGAAAAGGGCAAGAAAAAACTGGTGGTGCAATATGTCCAGCAGGCCCTGGAGGAGGGCCATTCCGCCCAGGAAATCCTCTCGGAGGGCCTGCTGCCCGGTATGGACCGGGTGGGCGTCAAATTCCGGGCCAACGAAATCTTTGTCCCCGAGGTGCTGGTGGCGGCCCGGGCCATGAACGCCGGCGCCGCATTGCTGAAACCCCTCCTGGCGGAGGAAGGGGCGGAGAGCCTGGGCGTCATGGTCCTGGGCACCGTAAAGGGCGACCTCCACGACATCGGCAAAAACCTGGTCAAAATGATGGTGGAGGGCAAGGGCATCGAAGTAGTGGATTTGGGCGTGGATGTAGAGCCCCAGGCCTTCATCCAGGCCGCCATTGAGCACAACGCGGACATCATCGGCTGCTCCGCTCTGCTGACCACCACCATGCCGGTGATGGGCGAGGTGGTCCAGGCCGCCAAAGAGGCGGGCATTCGGGATAAGGTAAAAATCATGGTGGGCGGCGCCCCGGTCACCCAGGAATTTTGCGACAGCATCGGCGCGGACTTCTACACCGCAGATGCCGCCTCCGCCGCTGTCTGTGCGGCCAAAATCCTGTCGAAATAACCCGGAGGCACAGCGATTATGAGACGAAATATGTACAAGTGGGTATCCGACACCATCGCTGCCGAAGTCAAACGCCCGCTCCCGGTGCTGTCCTTTCCCGCTGTGCAGCTCATGGGCATTACGGTCCGGGATCTGATTTCCAGCAGCACCCACCAGGCCCAGGGCATGGAGCTGGTGGCGCAGCGGGTCCCCAGCGCCGCAGCGGTGAGCCTGATGGACCTGTCTGTGGAGGCGGAATGCTTCGGCGTCCAAATCCGGGTTTCCGACGACGAGGTGCCCACCGTCGTCGGCTCCATCGTGCCCGATGAGGCTGCGGCGGAGGCCCTGGCTGTCCCGGCGGTGGGCGCCGGACGTACCGGTATTTACTTAGACGCCATTGCCCAGGCGGTCGCCCGGATTGACGACCGGCCCGTCCTGGCCGGGGTCATCGGGCCTTACTCCCTGGCGGGCCGCCTCCTGGATGTCAGCGAGGCCATGGTTCTCTGCTATGAGGAGCCCGACATGGTCCACACGGTCATGGAAAAGGCCACGGCCTTCCTCATCGACTACTGCAAGGCCTACCGGGAGGCGGGGGCTGCCGGCGTGGTTATGGCCGAGCCCCTTACGGGCATGCTCTCCCCCTCGCTGGCAGAGGAGTTCTCCCACCCGTACGTCAAGCGGATTGTAGAGGCGGTGCAGGCGGAGGACTTTGCCGTTATCTACCACAACTGCGGCAACAATGTGGTGCTCATGGCGGACGCCATCTTCGATTTGGGCGCCATGGGCTACCACTTCGGCAACGCCATCCGCCTGGCGGACATTGTGCCCCTGGCCCCGGCGGACCGGCTGGTCATGGGCAATGTGGACCCCGCCGGCGCCATTCGAAACGGCACCCCGGACAGCGTCCG
This sequence comes from uncultured Oscillospiraceae bacterium, assembly GCA_964601435.1. Lineage (GTDB taxonomy): Bacteria > Bacillota > Clostridia > Oscillospirales > Oscillospiraceae > CAZRNK01. The sequence goes on from CAZRNK010000224.1 coordinate 2,869, forward strand.
GGCGGCCACGCTCCAGGTCCTCCAGGCGTGCGGCGCCTGGCCGAACTTCGTCCTCTCCACGGGCTGCGACGTGCCCCCCATGTCCCCCTGGGAGAATATTGACGCATTCTTTTCCGCTGCAGCAGAATACTATAAAAATTCGTGACGGATTCCTTCAGACGCCCCGCCCGGCCCCAGGCCGGACGGGGCGTCCTGGTTTTCCAAAACTTATACTACCATTTTTTCAGGAGATATGATATAATATTGTAGTTACAGAGACTTTGAAAAGGAGGCGGGGGACGATGAAACAAAAACTGCGCGCTGTGGCCCTCTGCCTGCTTGCGGCCGTGTGCCTGAATTGTCTCTCCGGCTGCGACATCAGCTTTGCCTCCCCGGCGGACTTATACAGCCTGCCCCAGCTGGCAGATGAATATCTCCAGCTCCAGACTCTCCTGGATGAGGAAATTGCCGCCGGCAGCGAATATGCCGCGCCTACTGACGGGAGCTACCGCCAGCCGGTACAGCTCAACGATTTGGACGGAGACGGGATAAACGAAGCGCTGGCCTTCTTCCGGGACACAGACCAAACCCCGAAAATCTGTATCTACAGCCGCTACGGCGCAGAGGATTACAGCCTGGCCGTTACCATTCAGGGTGAAGGCACCGGGATTGGCAGCGTAGAATATGCCGACATGGACGGAGACGGCACCACCGATTTGCTGGTGGCCTGGCAGGCGGGGACAGATTTGCAGATTCTCAACGCCTACTCCCTGGCAGGCTACAATGCCAGCGTGCTGCTGACGGCAGACTGCTCAGAGTATCTGGTGAGCAGCGACCTCACTGGCTCGGGCAGCGCCAAGCTTCTGGCCCTCCAGTTCTCTCCGGACACAGGGGGAACTGTGACCATGTACTGGATTGACAGCGTAGGGGAAGTCCACTCCAGCGCCGCCCCCCTCTCCACCAGCCTGGAGTCCATTGAACGGCTGCGGACCGGGCAGCTTTCCGACGGGGTCACTGCACTGTTTGTGGAAGGCTCTGTCTATCAGGACACCGCTTTGATTACCGATATTTTTATCGACCAGGCGGGCCAGCTTGTGAACATCACCATGGGCAGCGATGGGGACAGCCGCACCGTACGGAGCTACGCGGTTTACAGCCGGGATATCAACAACGACCGGGTTATGGAAATCCCCATGGCCATCCCCCTGCCTCCGGAGCTGGAGGAGCCATCCTATTGGATGCTGGAGTGGTACGCCTATGACAGCACCGGCGCCAGCGTAAAAATGCTCTCCACATACCACTGTTACTCTGACGGCTGGTATCTGGT
>CAZRNK010000225.1:0-4172 GCA_964601435.1 uncultured Oscillospiraceae bacterium
AATGAGACAGGGCGGCATCATGCGGAGTAAAGGGAAAGAGGAAAAAATTTGAAAATATCAAATATAGTGCATCTTTTGTTCTGAAAACACAACATATTGATTTGGGGTCAAAATCGGAAAATAGAAAAATATTTCAATTACAAAATTGAAACAAAAATTTACAGCTTTTCGTCGAAAATCCTTGAAATAGCAGCATACATATGGTATATTGATTTACATAAAACCAGAAACCGACGTTTTTATTCCCGAGGAGGCGCAAAATGGTTACAAAATACTCCAATCGACATCCTGTTCTCCGGCTAGTCTTTTGGCCGGTGCTGGCGTTGGCCGCTGCCCTGATTCTGGCGACGGCTGCCGCTGCTGTGGAGGATGTATGGGAGACCCCGGGAAATACGGATTTGAATATCATCAACGGGGGCACCATGCTGACCCTGGAGAATGATTTTTACTACAGCGAGGGCGGCGCCATCTACCACGAGACGGTAGAGGAGACGGTGTGCCTTGTGCAGGAGGCGGGGGCCAACCTGAACCTGGTGGACGGCTGGCTCTACTATACGCTGGATGACGGCAGCGTCCGCCGCATCCCGGAGGGCGGGGGTGAGCCGGAGACAGTCTGGAGCTTTGGTAGCGAGATTGACCAACTCTATGTTATCGGCGATACTTTCCGCTTCCTGGCGAACGGCCAGGTGTATACATACAATATGATGACCGGGGAGAGCGCGCTCCGCAGTACACGGACGGACATCAAGCGCCTGATTCCCACAGAGTACGGAGATATTTATCTCACGGGCGAGGTCTTTGCCTATACAGTTTACGCAGGGGAGAACCAGGTGCTCACCGGGGTTACCGGCTGCTATACGGACAGCGGCTATTTGGTTATCAACATGGAAGAGCATGACCATCAGGTCGCCCTGGCGGATTTGTTCTCCGGCAGCTTTACCCTGGAGGATTTTGACCTCCACGGCGGGGAGACCCTGGCGGCCCTTTTCTCGCTGGAGGAGGAGCATACCTGCGCCGTGTGCGAGGCCAATGGGGAGCTTTATGCCGGCTCGGCTGCGGTGCAGGCTGCCTCCGGGGACGATGTGGGGACGGATATTGACTCCATTGTGCCCGAGGTGTCCCAGGGGCAGAAAAACATGGTGCTCCGGGCCCGGCAGCTCCATGAAATCAAGTGGACGCCTTTGGCCGACCGGTACCAGTGGGGTTACCGGGGGACCTTCTATGCCGGCACCACGATTTCCGGACTGCCCTACGGCCAGCCGGTGAATAATGGCGGCTATGTGGGCTATAACGTCTCTCTGGAGACCTTTGCCGCCGCCGTCCGGGATAATACCAGCAAGTTTTATACCACCTATTCTACCTATAATAAAATTGCGCCGGCTTATTCCACAGACTGCAGCGGCTTCGTCTCCTATGCCTGGGGACTGACCAACCGCCACACCACCTATACCTGGGCGAATATTGCCACCAAGGTCAGCGACCAGAGCATTTACAGCCTCCAGGTGGGAGACGCCCTGAATCACACCACCAGCCATATTGTCCTGGTGAGCGACGTGCAATACGATTCCGAGGGCAACATTGTCAAGATTGTCATTATGGAGCAGACGCCGGTCAAGACCAAGCTGACGGAGTATGGGGCGGGCTGCACGTATCCGCTGAGCCGGATTCAGTCCTACTATCTCAACGGCGGCTATGCCATCTACCGCTATGAGGACCGGGACAGTGTCACCTATACCCATAGCTGCGCTGTGCCCCTGGACGGGGATTACTGCGCCAACTGCAAGGCGGAGGCCCCCTATGGCTCCACGACTTCGGCTGTCGGCTCCAAAACCCTGACCCTGACCCACAGCGATTCCAGCGCGGTTATCTATTACACCACGGACGGCAGCGAGCCCACCACCTCCAGCGCCCGGTACACAGGCCCACTGACCTTTACTAGTACCACGACCGTGAAGGCTATGGCGGTAACCAGCTCCTTCTCCTCCGGGTTTGTGCTCACGTATAAGGTGAGTATTGAGCCGGCGGAGGCGCCCACCGCCAGCGTGTACAGCGGTACCTATTATAATAACCTGGTGTCTGCGGGCAGCACCATTTCCCTGAGCTCGGGGACCAGCGGCGCCACCATCTATTATACAACAGACGGCAGCACGCCCACCACTTCCAGCACCCGCTATACCGGGCCCATTCCTGTCAGCCAGGATACGACGATTCGGGCCATCGCCATTGCCTCTGGCTATACTGCCAGCGACGTGGCCACATTCAGCTATCAGATTGGGAATGTGTATACCATTACCGCATCGGCGGGGAGCAATGGCTCCATCAGCCCCAGCGGGAGCGTGGGCGTCATGGAGACCAGCTCCAAGACCTTTACCTTTACGCCCAGCTCCGGCTATGCGGTTTCCAATGTTGTAGTAGACGGGGTGAGCCAGGGGGCGATTTCCAGCTATACCTTCTCCAATATCAGCGGGAACCACACCATTTCCGTGACCTTCCAGTTCTCCTCCTCCATGCCCTTTACGGATGTCTCCAGCAGCGACTGGTATTATGAAGCTGTGGGTTATGCCTATAATCATGATTTGGTTAAGGGAATCAGCAGCACCCAGTTCGGCCCCAACACCACCATGACCCGGGCGATGTTTACCACTGTGCTGGGCCGTATGGCGGGGAATGAAGACATTTATGGAAATATCGGCATCCTGACCGGCAGTGATGTAAACCTGCGGCGGGAGGCCTCTACCTCCAGTACGTCCCTGGGCCTTTTGGACAAGTACTCTACGGGAGCGGTTTTGGGCACTGTCGATGTAGGCTCCTACACATGGTATAAAATCCAGGTGGGGGACAAGACCGGCTATGTTCGGGGGGATTTGTTCCGCGCCTATTCCAGCGGACTGAGCGACTTGCCCAATAATGAGTATTACACGGGCCACGCCCAGTGGGCCTATCTTACCGGGATTTTGGATGGCGTTGCCTCCGGCGGTTTCCAGGCCACGGCGAATATTACCCGGGAAGACATGGCCCTGATGATTTATAACTATGTGGAGGCCTATGGTATTGACTTGCCTACAGTCAACAACAAGACTACGTTTACTGATGATGCCAGCATCAGCTCCAGTGCCCACCGTACTGCCATCTATGCACTCCAGCAAGCGGGGGTCATTAACGGTATGGGCGACGGGACCTATGCCCCCAAGAGCACAGCCAACCGCGCCCAGGTGGCACAAATCTTTATGAATTTGCTGAAAGCAATGGGGTAAACAGACTATGTGGAAAAAAGTCATACAGCTCTGGCCGGAGGATGAAAAGGTAACGCTGACGGCCTATCCTGCGGAAAAAGACGGGGCGCCCGCTGTTCTGATTCTGCCGGGAGGCGGCTATGTGGCCATCTCCCAGGGCGAGGGGGAACCGGTGGCGGAGTATTTTGCCAGCCGCGGCTTTGGGGCCTTTGTGCTGGATTACTCCACGCTCTACACCGATTTTTCCTTTCAAAAGGATGCGCCCTCCAATCCCCGGGCCGCCTGGCCGGGGCCGCTTCTGGATTTGGCCCAGGCCATGTGTATCTTGCACAGCGAGGCGCAGAGCTTCGGGATTGACCGGGAAAAGATAATTCTCTGCGGCTTTTCTGCCGGCGGGCATCTGGCGGCCAGCTTCGGCAATACATGGAGCAGTCCGGAACTTGCCAGCCGGCTGGGGGTAAAGTCCGAGACGCTGTGTCCTGCGGCGCAGATTCTCTCCTATGCCCTGACGGACTATACTCGGCCCAGCGCCACAGATGAGACCAATTCCCTCTCCCGGCTGGTCATGACCGCAGTATTTGGGACAACCCGGCCACGGCCGGAGCAGACCCGGGCCCGGAGCCCCTATACCGGCGTCAACGCGGATACGCCCCCTACTTTTTTATGGCATGCGGCGGATGACAGCATGGTAGATGTGGCGGATTCTCAGAAAATGGCCCAGGCGCTTTTGGACGCCGGTATTCCCTGTGAACTACATATCTTTGACCATGGTCCCCACGCTGCCGCGCTCTCCAAAGGGCTGCCGGCAGAAATCTGGCCGGAACTGGCCATAGCTTTTCTCAAAAGACACCTATCTTAAGGGAAATCAAGTCCACAAAAAAAAAGTCGCAAATTGCAATAACAAGATGAACACTTCCGGGTAGATGGGACGGCGGTCAG
>CAZRNK010000226.1:0-4158 GCA_964601435.1 uncultured Oscillospiraceae bacterium
TTTCGAGTCAGGCTCGTTATGACCACTTCGATACCGCTGCATACTGCTGCGGGCGAGCTGCCCGCAGCAAAGCTTGATTCTTTAAAAAGATACTACATTGCCGCCGGAATGTCAAGGGTTTCCCCCGCCTGTACCCGCCATCAGGGCCGAGGCCGGGACACGGACAAGCTCCGGCGGCGGCATGCCCGCCCGGGAGCAGGCCGCGGCGGCGCAGCCGGGGATACAATCGTACAGGCGGCAGTGCACGCCGGCCTCTGGGGCCAGGATTTTCCCCCCTGTCCCCCGGCGGAAAACGGCTGTGCGCAGACTGCCCCGGCCGTCCAGCTTCAGGTAACTCTCCCGGAGCGCCCACAGCTGGAAAAAATCCAAGTCCGCCCCTTCCGGCATCAGCTTTTCCGCGGTGCCGGGCCGGAGGGGCCGCCGGAGCTGGACATCCACCCCCAGAGGGGCGCAGTCCAGGCCGCAGAGGACAAAGCCGCCGCTGTGGCTCAGGGAAAAATGGCAGCGGGGATACTCCGGGAAGAAAGGCTTCCCATGCTCGTCCTCTGCCAGCTCCGGCAGCGGCAGGCCCCACACTCGGCGGACAGCCCAGGCCAGCAGGGAGATACCCCAGGCTGAGTCCCTGCGCCCGCTTCGGGGCGGAAGGGCCGCCGCATCCGGGCCGGCGCCGCGGCAGTCCGCATAAAAAATCTCCATCATCGCCCTCCTCTCTGCCGGAATCCATCGGGGTTTCCGCCACGGCAGATGCTAGCGCCCCAGGCGTGTTTTCAGGGTACGCCGCATCGCCTCCAAATCGCTGTCACACAAAACGGGGAGGAAATCCGCCAGCTCCTCCGGGGGAAAGTCCCACCACCGGAGCTCCAGCAGCAGGGAAATCAGCTCCCCGTCAAAACGCTTTTTGATTTCCGCCGCCGGATTTCCCCCTACCACCGTATAGGGGGCCACATCCCGGCTCACCACGGAACAGGCGGCTACAATAGCGCCGTCGCCAATGTGCACGCCGGGTAAAATGACGCTGTTGCGGCCTATCCACACATCGTTTCCGATGACGATGTCGCCTTTAAAGGGGAGCTGGGAGAGGTGGGGCGGCGTTTTCTCCGCCCAGGCCCCGCCGAACACGTGGAAGGGATAGGTGGAGACGCTGCTGATGCGGTGGTTGGCCGGGCCCATCAGGAAGGTAACGCCGCTGGCCAGGGCACAGAATTTTCCGATAATCAGTTTGTCCCCGAACTCCGGCCAATTGAACAAAATGTTGTTGCGCTCGAAGGCCGTAGGGTCTTGGCTGTCATCGTAATACGTATAGTCGCCCACGAAAACATTGGGCGCTGTAATGACATTCTTTAAAAAACAGGTGGTCCCATATTCATTGGGGAAAACCACATTGGGATTGGGAATTGTATCAGACATATATGAACTCCTTTCCGGTTGAACCTTCACCTCCTTTCTGCCACCAGGGCAGTTGCAACGGCTCTCTTCATCCGCAGAAGTTTCATATCTATTCTCCTTTCCATCCCAGCATAGCGCACCGGCGGGAAAAAAGCAAGGGCGGCGGCTCCTTTTCCCATGCCTGGGGCAGAGCCGCCGCCTGTACCTAAAAGGAAAACCGCCCGTTTCCCTCGCGCAGGAAACGGGCGCAGGCTTTTGCTTTTATTTTTTGCCCCAAAGGGCAACCGGGTTTACACCGCCGCCGGAATGGCCTCGGGTGCCTTCCGAATCCGGATGGCGCCCTCCTCCACCTGCGCCAGGGCTGTGTCCCCGGCGTGGAGCGTGCCGTCCAGGAGCGCCTCTGCCGCCGTGTCCTCCAGCATGCTCTGGATGGTCCGGCGCAGGGGCCGGGCGCCGTATACGGGGTCAAAGCCCTTCTCGGCCAGGAGGTCCAGCGCCTCCTCCGTCACCGTCAGGGTGACGCCCAAATCCGCCATCCGCTGGGAGACGGTATGGACCATATTCCGGGCAATCTCCCGGATGTCGCTCCGGCGGAGCTGGTGGAACACCACAATCTCGTCCACCCGGTTCAGGAACTCGGGCCGGAACACCTGGCGGAGCTCGGAGAGCACTGCCTCGCGGATTTCCGCCGCGCTCTTCTCCCCCTGGGCAGCGCGCTGCCCGCCGGAGAAGCCCAGCGGTGTGCGCCGGTCGGTGATGTTTTTGGCGCCCACGTTGCTGGTCATAACAATGATGGTATTTTTGAAGCTCACATGCCGGCCCTGGCCGTCGGTGAGCAGGCCGTCCTCCATAATCTGCAGGAGGATGCCCCAGACGTCGGGGTGGGCTTTTTCAATCTCATCGAAGAGGACGACGCTGTAGGGCTTGCGGCGGACCTTCTCGGTGAGCTGGCCCCCCTCGTCATAGCCCACATAGCCCGGGGGCGAGCCGATGAGCTTGGAAACGGTGTGCTTTTCCATATACTCGGACATGTCCACCCGAATCATGGCATCCTCGTCCCCAAAGACCGCCTCGGCCAGGGCCTTGCACAGCTCCGTCTTGCCCACGCCTGTGGGCCCCAGGAACAGAAAGCTGCCTGTGGGCCGCTTGGGGTCCTTGAGCCCCACCCGGCCGCGTCGGATGGCCCGGGCCACGGCGGAGACCGCCTCGTCCTGGCCAATCAGGCGCTCATGGAGCAGCGCCTCCATCTTCAGCAGCCGGGCGCTCTCGTCCTCGGTAATGCTGGTGACCGGGATACCCGTCCAGCCGGAGACCACGGCGGCAATGTCCTCCGGGCCGACGCTGCCCCGGATACCGCTGCGCCACTGGGCCCACTGGGCCCGGGCCGCCTCCAGCTCCTCCCGGGCGGCGTGCTCGGCATCCCGAATCGACGCAGCCTGTTCATAGTCCTGGGCCTCCACAGCAGCGGCCTTCTCCGCGGAGAGGGCCTCCAGGCGCTTTTCCATCTCCTTCAAATCCGCAGGGGCAGTCAGCCCCTCCATCCGCACCCGGGAGGCGGCCTCGTCCACCAAATCCACCGCCTTGTCCGGCAGATACCGGTCGGGGATATACCGGGCGCTCATGCGCACCGCGGCCTCAATGGCCTCGTCGGTAATCTTCAGGCCGTGATGGGCCTCATACTTATCCCGGAGGCCGCGGATAATGGCGACGGCCTCCTCCTGGCTGGGCTCGTCAATCATCACCGGCTGGAACCTCCGCTCCAGCGCGGCGTCCTTCTCGATGTGCTTGCGGTACTCGTCCAGGGTGGTGGCGCCGATAACCTGGATTTCACCCCGGCCCAGGGCCGGCTTGATGATGTTGGCCGCGTCAATGGCGCCCTCGGCGGCGCCGGCGCCGATGATGGTGTGAATCTCGTCAATAAAGAGGATGACGTCCCCGGCCTTCTGGACTTCCTTCAAAACGGCCTTAATCCGCTCCTCGAAGTCCCCCCGGTACTTGGTGCCCGCCAGCATACCCGTCAAATCCAGGGCCACCAGCCGCTTGCCCAGCAGGTTCTCCGGCATGTCTCCCCGGGCAATTTTCTGGGCCAGGCCCTCCGCCACGGCGGTCTTGCCCACGCCGGGCTCGCCGATGAGCACCGGGTTGTTCTTAGAGCGGCGGGAGAGAATCTGCATAATCCGGGCAATCTCCTTCTCCCGGCCGATTACCGGGTCCAGCTGCCCGGCCCGGGCCATCTCCGTCAAATCCCGGCTGAACTGGTCTAGGGTCCGGGTGTCCGTCCGCCGGGCGCTGCCCCTGCCCTGGCCGGCCCCGCCCCCGGCCCGGTAGGCGGCGCTGGAAAACAGGTTCATAATGTCTGTGTAAATTTTATTGAGGTCTGCCCCCGTGGAGGCGATGAGCCGCGCCCCGGTACTCTCCGCCTCCCGGAGAAGGCCCATGAGCAGGTGCTCGGTGCCCACATAATTGTGGCCCAGCCGGGCGGCGTCCGCCGCCGCCAGCTCAATGACCCGCTTTGCCCGGGGCGTCAGCCCCTGGGCCGGGGTGCCGGGGGCGCCCTTGCCTACATATTTCTCCACCAGGGAAGTGAGCAGCGGCGTGTCCAGGCCGTTCTCCCGGAGCACCCGGGCCCCCAGGCCCTCCCGCTCCCCGGAGATGCCCAGAAGCAGGTGCTCGGTGCCCACATAGCTGTGCCCGAAGTTGGCCGCGGCCTCCTGGGCCTTGCCAATGGCGGTCTTTGCCCGCTGTGTAAAATGGTCTGCATTGCGCATAAGT